>CAZIAG010000568.1:0-2532 GCA_964537375.1 uncultured Roseivirgaceae bacterium | reverse complement strand
CCGATCTGCGGAGTAAATCGCGAGCCTGAGATGAATTCGAAAACGACGGAAGCCGCCCAACGTTTTCCCATCAGCTGCTGCGCCACAATGGCCCCGTTGTGACGGCGGTCGTAGCGGGCGTAAAACCAAGCTCCATCGTTGAGTTCGTCGAACTGGCGCCATGACCACGACAGCGAGTAGCTGATCCACCCCGTAAACTTGCCTTCATCCTTTCTCAGGAGGAACTCCGCGCCATATGCTTTGCCCCTCCCCTGGATCAGGCGGGAAACAAAGTCTGACTTGAACAACAGGTTTGTCCCTTCTTCGTAAGCAATCAGATCGTCCATGGCCTTGTAGTAGGTTTCGACACAGATAAAAATTCCTTTCGATTCAGCGAGTTTTTCCCAGGCCACAGCGAACTGATGGGCGGTCTGCGGGCGAATCTCATCGGTGACCGGGTACCAAACATCGATTGGAGACGTGATGGCGGAATTGGATATACGATGAACAAATTGAGCCATCCTGGAGTAATTCAATTTCAGTGCATCGCGACGAGACAGACGAATCCGGGCCGACAAACGCGGTTCGGGTATGAAATAGTGGCGGTCGCTTGTGATTGCCATCGACCCACGAAGACCGGCGTTGAGTTTAAGGGATCGATTCACTGCCCACTCATGTTGCACGTAGGCCGCAAGTTCCTGGATAATTTCACCTTTGATTGAATCCGACTTCAATACATCGGAAATCGTGCCTGACGAATTCAGCACGTTCGGGCTTAATGAATGTCTGGTCCACTCCGCACCGATGTTGGTTGTAGCATCCGATCGCTCCCAGTGCTTTTCCGTGTATAGCTTTGCCCCGTAATCTTCTATCTGGGAATTGGCGAAGACGGCGTATTTTCTGTAGGCGTTACGCGTCGTGTATTTGTATCGCGTTCGAAACATGGCTAGGTTGTTGACCCAGCCACCCGGCGTCGAATGCACCCACTTGAAGGTCTGGCTGGCATTCACGGAAATGAAATTCGTCACCATACCTTCCCCGTCTCCATTTTTGTCGCGAAGAAAATCCAGGTAGTCTTCGCCTCCGAAATAGGAAACTTCAATCCGGTCAGACCGCGTAGGTTGAAAAGTGACTTTCCCGTTTACGTCGTGAAAATGGTATGGCACACGCCGCCGCGTAAGGTTCTTCAACACGTAGTCGATATAGCTCCGTCGTCCGGCAACCCAAACACTGAGTTTGTCCTTGATAATCGGTTGTTCGATACGCAACCTTGAAGCAACCATTCCGATATCGGCCGAAATATTTCGTTTTTCCGGTAAGGCGGAGGAAGTGTTGATGTTGAGTACTGATGAGAGCCTGCCGCCGAATGAAGCAGGAAACCCTCCGTTGATCATTTCAATCTTTTCGACCACATCGGGGTTGAAAACGGACATGAACCCGAGCAGATGGCTCGTGTTGTAGATGGGTGCGCCGTCGAGAAGTACCAGGTTCTGGTCAGCGGCCCCGCCGCGCACAAATGTATCTGAACTTCCCTCCATACCACGCACCACCCCGGGCATCAACTGCACTGTACGAATTGGGTCCGGTTCGCCTAAAAACGAGGGCATTCGGTACATATCCTTCGGTTTGACGAGATAGGTTCCGGAACGCGACGCCTGAAAAATATCCGTATGGGAATATCGGTCCTCCGCAATGACTACTTCATCCAGTTGCCTGATGGCAGGCCTCATCGCAAAGACCAGCGTCGTATCAGAGGTGAGCGTCACCTCACCCATATACGCTTCAAAGCCCGTGTACGAAACGAAAAACGTATGACGTCCCGGTTTTAGATTGACATTGAACTCACCATCCGCGTTCGCCGTCATGATGAGACTATCTGGAAGCACATAGATACTTGCAAGTGGAAGTGTTTCTCCATCGCCATTGCTTACGGTTCCGCTGACTTTGACTTGTTGAGCAAATAGCTGGGCAGGTAAAAAGAGAATTGCCAGATAAACGTTCTTCACAGGTCAGAAAATTTCGCACCACACATCACCAACATTCACATGATCAACCTGCGCGTTTTTCTCATCCAGGTCTCGATGCCTGAGAATAAATTTTTATGCCCGTCGCTCGCCGAAAAAAGGATTACATTTGAAACGAGAGCCGCGGGATGCACGAGCTTTGACGCGCGGACTCAAGTGCTTCGCCCGAACCGAACGGAAGTCCTGCTCAATTGAATGTATTGGTTACGATAGTGCTGCTTCGCGGAATCTTTGTTGATGCAGATGCTGTTATATTCAGAAATGCGAGACCATGGAAACATATTCACCTATTCCTTATGACTACCGTGAAATGATCAGCGAGATCATTTCACGAATGGATCGTGGAAAAATCTTCTACTTCGACGATCAGAATGTGGTCGACTCTTGTGAAGGCAGGCCTGTAAGACTTGAAGAGCGCAGCGCCGAAGGGTTATTTCTCGTGTTGGATTCGGGGAAGGCCATTCGTGCAGATCGCCTGATCACTGTATTTGGGAAGCCCGGACCTGCATATGACGAATACGATGCTTTT
>CAZIAG010000567.1:0-2538 GCA_964537375.1 uncultured Roseivirgaceae bacterium | reverse complement strand
AAAATCTTTGAAAAATGTTTCTTTTTTTTTAATAAAAAGGCGACGATAAGTGCACCAAATACTTTGGACATACTTTCAGGTTTCCCTTTCCCAGGGCAAGGGTCGTTCCAAAAGCGTTAGGTGCGGTCAGGAAACGAAAAACCCCGGTACGCCCCGGGGTTTCTGTTCATTACCGAACAATTACGTGTCCATTTCTTAAAACGGATATTCGCCTTTCTCGATTACGTAGTCCGCAATTCGCCTGCGTGCGTCTTTCAGGTTATACGGTTCGATCTTCGTAAACCTTTTTAAGCCTAACAGCATCAGGCGCAGCTCATCGCCCTCGGCAAAGGCCGTTATCGCCTGTTTACCGGCAGACGCCGACTTCTCGATGGCCTGGTGGAGATATACAAGCGCCATTTCCTTCTCAATCCTGCAGCTCTCTTCGCCTCGCGAGCTCATCAGCTTTTCCACGCGCAGCAAAACTGATTCTGCGACATAACCCTCGATAAGCATATCCGCGAGATTCATCAACACTTCCTGTTCCTCTGCCAGCTTCATCATGAATTTTTGAACTGCAGCACCAGCAACCATGAGCCCGGCTTTCTTCAAGTTCAACAACGCCTTCTTTTCTTTCGCGAAGAGCCGTTCGTCGTCACCCTCTCCGAAGTCCGGAATTGCCATCAGCTCCTTCTGAACCGCCATGGCAGGCGACATGAGGTCAAGGTGGCCTTTCATTGCACGCTTAAGGAGCATGTCGATGCATAGCATTCGGTTGATCTCATTCGTTCCTTCAAAGATCCGGTTGATGCGCGCATCGCGATAAGCCCGATCCATTGGCCCTTCGGCGGAGAAGCCCATTCCGCCATAGATCTGAACACCCTCATCAACAACAAAGTCAAGGACTTCAGAGCCGTGGACTTTCATTATTGCACATTCGATCGCAAATTCCTCGAGTGACTTCAGACGCGCCTTCGCAGATTCCATACCGCTTGCCACCATTGCGTTGTAGGCGTCATCGATGTTCTGGCCCGCCCGGTAGCAGGCAGATTCACTGGCGAAGACACGAGTTGCCATTTCTCCAATTTTGTGTTTGATGGCACCAAAATTGGCAATCGCCGTTCCGAACTGCTTTCGTTCCTTCGCGTAATTCACCGCGGTTGAGATCGTCTTCTTCGCGCCGCCAATGGCAGCTGCTGCCAGCTTGATCCTTCCGACGTTGAGGATATTCACCGCGATCTTGAATCCGTTCTCGCGTTCTGAAAGAAGGTTTTCGACCGGAACCTTGCAATCATTAAAAAAGATCTGGCGGGTGGAGGAGCCTTTGATACCCATCTTACGTTCCTCCTCGTTCATGGTTATTCCTCCAAAAGCGCGCTCGACGATAAAGGCACTCAAATTCTTGTCGTTGTCTATTTTGGCGAAGACGATGTAAATGTCGGCGAAGCCTCCGTTCGTGATCCACATCTTCTGACCATTGATCAGGTAGTGTTTGCCATCCGGTGTGAGCGTGGCCCTCGTCTTTCCCGAGTTTGCGTCTGAGCCCGAGTCTGGTTCAGTAAGACAATAGGCAGCCTTGTATTCGCCGGTGGCCAGCTTTGGAAGATACTTCTTCTTTTGTTCTTCGTTTCCGTAATAGACGATGGGCAGCGTGCCGATACCGGTGTGCGCCGAAAGCGCAACTGCCACGGAGTGTCCCGCGCCGATCACCTCGGCAACCAGCATCGTCGTGTTAAAGTCCATTCCGAATCCGCCGTATTCCGTGGGTACCGAAGTTCCCAGCAGGCCAAGCTCACCGGCCTTGTCGAGGATCTTCGGCATCAAGGTAGCGTCCTTCATCGAATCGATTTCATCAAGTCTTGGGAAGACTTCTTTAGCGAGGAAGTCCGCACACTGTTGTTCGATCATCCGTTGTTCTTCGTTGAAATCTTCCGGAATAAAGATTTCGGCCGCGTCCGTTTCGCGAATCAGGAACTCTCCTCCTTTAATCGCCCTTTTTTCATCTGTTACTGCTGCCATATCGTCTGTGATTTAAGAATTTGTCGCGTTCGATTAGTTAAGGAATTCATAAACACCGGCAACGCCCTGACCACCTCCAACACAGGCTGTTACAAGACCATATTTTTTCTTTCTGCGCCGAAGTTCGTTAAACAGCGTCATTGAAAGACGCGCACCTGAGCTTCCCAGCGGATGTCCAAGCGCAATTGCTCCGCCGTTAACATTTAGCTTCTCAGGATCAATCTGAAGTTCGCGAACTACCGCGAGTGACTGGGCGGCAAACGCTTCGTTCAGCTCGATGAGGTCAATATCAGCAAGCTTCATTCCCGCCCGCTCCAAGGCTTTTGGCACGGCAGCGACCGGACCAATTCCCATGATGCGCGGCTCGACTCCGGCGACCGCATAACTGACCATCCTTGCGATGGGTTTGAGATTAAGTTGTTTGACGAGTCTTTCTGACATGACGACGACAAACGCAGCGCCGTCAGTCGTCGGCGACGAGTTTCCTGCCGTAACTGAGCCTCCCATCGCAAACACGGGTTTCAGTTTACCAAGCACTTC
>CAZIAG010000566.1:0-2557 GCA_964537375.1 uncultured Roseivirgaceae bacterium | reverse complement strand
GGCCCTTCGCAACTCGAAGTTTTGTCCGAGATAAACTTTTCTCACCTGCGGGTCGCTGGCCAGTTCCTCCGCAGTTCCGGATTTGAAAAGCTTTCCATCCACCATCAGATATGCGCGATCGGTGATCGAAAGCGTCTCATCTACATTGTGATCGGTAATGAGAATACCGATGTTCTTGTTCTTCAGTTTGGCAACGATATGCTGGATCTCTTCGACAGCGATTGGATCTACACCCGCGAAGGGCTCATCCAATAAGACGAATTTCGGATCCACAGCCAGGGCGCGGGCTATCTCCGTGCGTCTGCGTTCACCCCCGGACAACGACA
The DNA here is from genome assembly GCA_964537375.1 of uncultured Roseivirgaceae bacterium. Lineage (GTDB taxonomy): Bacteria > Bacteroidota > Bacteroidia > Cytophagales > Cyclobacteriaceae > Chryseosolibacter. Next base: position 2,231 of record CAZIAG010000566.1, on the reverse strand, counting down.
TCCCAAGACTCTTTCGGACCGTCTGAAGGCCGAATTCCTCGATAAGTTCTTCTACACGATCACGGCGTTGCTGTCGCGTGTAATTTCTCATCTCCATAACGGCGAGGATATTCTCCTCAACCGTGAGCTTGCGGAAGACCGATGCTTCCTGCGCCAGGTAACCGATCCCTTTTTTGGCACGCTGGTACATCGGCAGCGGAGTGATCTCCTCGTCGTCTAGAAAAATCTTGCCTTCGTTTGGCTTGATCAGCCCGACGATCATATAAAACGATGTCGTTTTACCGGCGCCATTGGGACCCAGCAATCCAACAATTTCACCCTGCCCCACCTGCAATGACACATTATTGACGACTGTCCGCGCCTTGTATCTCTTCACCAGGTTTTCCGCCTTTAGAATCATTCTAGTCAAATTTTATGTCTTTGATCCGCAATTGTACGGAAGTGTTTCCATTATACACATTTTCTTCCACGGTAAACGCCATACGGAAAGTATCGCCCCGGGCTATCTGCTCGTAATAATGAGCCAGCTCAAACCCGATCGCTTGAAAAACCCTTTCAGAGCCCTCCTGTTGAACCAGGAACCGAATATGGCGATCCTTGAAACAAGAAAGGGAATTGAACACAAATAAATTCCTTGCTTCAAACACTGGCTTTGGGTTGTCCGGCCCAAACGGCCCCATTTGTTTGAGGATATTGACAAACTTCGGAGTAATGGCCGCTAATGGAAGCGGTACGTCGATATCCACTACTGGAGTGAGCATTTCCTCCGTAATAGTAGATGAAACAACCTCTTCAAATCTTTGCTGAAAAGCCTCCAGGTTTCGGGCGTCCAGCGTAAGGCCTGCGGCGTATTTGTGGCCACCGAACTTCTCAAGGAGGTCGCTGCAGCCGGCGATCGCCTGGTACAGGTCAAACCCGTGTACGCTTCGCGCGGAACCCGTGATCTTATCGTTGGATGAAGTCAATATTACCGTAGGTCTGTAGTACTTCTCGACACACCTAGCAGCAACTATGCCAATTACCCCCTTATGCCAACTCTCTTTGAACAGTACTGTCGATTTTGCCTGCTTCAACGCCTGATTGCCTTCAATCATCGCAATGGCTTCCTCTGTAATCGTGGTGTCAAACTCCCTTCGCTGGTCGTTGTTGACGTCGACCTTTTCGGCCAGTGTTCGCGCCTTCTCTTCGTTCCTTGCGATAAGTAACTCGACTGCTGCCCGGCCGTGCGAGACGCGGCCCGCTGCGTTGATGCGGGGTCCGAGGGAAAAGACGACAGAAGCGACGTCCATCTCACTCGTGATACCGGCGCAATCCTTAAGGGCTTTCAGCCCCGGTAATGGATTTTCATTAAGTTTCTTCAATCCGTGATAGGCGAGCGTTCGGTTCTCATCCACGATCGGCACAATGTCTGAGGCAATGCTCACCGCAACGAGATCGAGATACTCGAATATCTCATCCTCCCGGCGATACAACCTTGAAAAAGCCTGAATGAGTTTGAATCCAATTCCACACCCACTAAGGTGAGGACAAGGGTAGCTGCAATCCTCCTGTTTAGGATCCAACACCGCGACAGCGCCCGGAAGCTCGTCACCAGGAAGGTGATGATCGCAGATGATAAAATCAATACCTTTTTCGTGGGCAATGCGCACGAGTTCCAGGGACTTGATCCCACAATCAAGCGCGATAATCAGTGAAAAGCCGTTATCGGCCGCATACTCTATGCCCGCAAGCGATACACCATATCCCTCGGTGTACCGGTCGGGAATGTACGCCTCACATCCCGGATAAAAACGGTGAATGTAACTATATACGAGCGCCACAGCTGTCGTGCCATCGACATCGTAATCGCCGTAGATCAATATTTTTTCTCCATCATCAAGCGCCCGTTTTACTCGTTCAACCGCCTTGCGCATGTCCTTCATGAGGAACGGATCGTGCAAGTCACTTAACGACGGACGAAAGAACTTCCGGGCCTCATCAAAAGTTGTAATGCCACGTTGGATAAGAACCGTAGTCAGCCAGGGATTCACGTTTAGCCTTGCGGAGAGGTTCTCCACTCGTTCCTTTTCTGGCATCTCACGGTACAACCAACGCTTCACCATAACTATTTCGATTCAAAGAAGATCGTTCCATTGTGTCCCGGGTATCCATGATCACCATCTCGCCCAGCCAGCCCGGTCTTGCCGTTCCTTCCTGACGGTGCGAGACCCGCAGGTCCACCCTGACCAGCA
>CAZIAG010000565.1:0-2563 GCA_964537375.1 uncultured Roseivirgaceae bacterium | reverse complement strand
CCATGACGGCCGACTCTGCCCGCTCGGAATCATAGAAGTCTTCGGGATATTTTTCGGTACCCTTGTTAACAGCATACAAAAAATTCCACACAACGTTGATGGCCGCATGATTGGCGAAGTTGTTCGTCTTGTGAAAATATACAAACCCGGTGTTCATGGGCGCGACCGAAAAGCTACCGCGGATCGGGATGATCATCAGGGCACTTATCCCGAGCCATGGCAAAGAGGCAAACTTTGTAACCGGCTCGAAATGAGAGAATCGGCGTGCGATAAGCCGGAAATAACAGAAAAGCGATGCGCCGGTCAATATGCCGAGCATCAACGTAAGCTTGATGACAACAAGGGGTTCGGCGCTTCCAACGGCTGCTTTGCCCGCACCTGACAAATAAAAGAAAGGAGTCGTGTCAAGACGAAATCCCCAATGCCGGTACAGTTCCGCGTCGACGACAGCGATAAAGCAGGTGACCACTACGCCAAAAACGGAAACAGCGTTCAATATCCACTTCACTTTCTGCATATGAACAAATGTGGACACCATAAGCATCAGCGCCGTGAACATCACGAAATAGCCGCTCATGCTTAGGTCCATTCGCAGGCCGTGCCAAAAAACCAGGAAAACTTCGCTTACCGCCAGTTCCGCTGTCCGGTCGTGGTTATAAATAATAAAAACTGCCCGGATGATGACTTGAAGACAAATCCAAAAGAGCCCACATATCAAAAGTGCCTTCAGTCGACCGCGCATGGTAGGTAAAATTTGCTTGTGCAAAGATAACACAACGGTCATTTACCTGAACGGAGGTCCGGCTATTGACCAAGTTTCCGCAATTATCAGTAACATTGAAGGGTAAAAACCACGCTACGATGATTCGATTTACCCGATTCCTTTTTGTTTTCGGCTTACTGACGTTGATCTCCTGTGGAAAAGGGGAGGAGCCAGCCGACCTCGTAATCCTCGGAGGCACGATCTACACCGTTGACGAGGACAATCCGCGTGTTCAGGCTGTGGCCGTTCGGAATGGAAAAGTCGTCTATGCCGGGAAAGAGTCGGTTGCCCGGCGGTTCATAGGTGAGGGCACTGAACTATTCGACCTTGAAGGCAAAACGATGACGCCAGGGTTTATCGAAGGGCACGGACACATCATGGGCGTTGGTTATAATGAATTGAACCTCGACCTCCGTGATGCAACAAGCTACCAGGAGATCGTGGCAAGAGTGAGGGCCGCCGTTCAGAAGGCCGCACCGGGACAATGGATTCTCGGCCGGGGTTGGCACCAGGACAAATGGACGACCAAGCCCGAGAAAATGGTATTGGGATTTCAGACGCATGAACTTCTGTCGGAGGTGTCGCCTGACAACCCAGTGTTTCTCCGCCACGCGAGTGGCCACGCCGCAATGGCCAATGCGAAGGCGATGGAAATCGCCGGGGTGAACCCGATGTCTGTGGAGAGGCTGGGGAAGCAATTCGACCAGGAAGGTGGTGAGGTGATCTTGGATGAGCACGGCAATCCGACGGGAATATTCAATGAGCGGGCGATGGGTCTTATCGCGCGCCATATCCCGGATGACACACCCGAGACCGATGCGCAGGCTCTTCAGCTCGCCATAGAAGCTTGTTGGCGCAACGGAATTACCAGCTTCCACGACGCGGGAGCGATCAGAAGCAGCATTGAACTGTTCAAGAAATTCAAAAGCCAGGGCAAACTCGGTATTGGGCTGTATGTGATGATCACCGGAAACGACCGCGAACTTGTGTATGAGTGGATGAAACGAGGTCCACTGATCGATCCTGAAGGAGGACTGACCATTCGTTCCGTTAAGCTGAACTGTGATGGAGCACTTGGTTCTCGCGGAGCTTGGCTGCTGGAGCCTTATACTGACCGACCTGATTTCGCCGGAATGGCCACCTTGCCGATGGACACTGTGCTAAGCACGTCGCGGATTGCCCTGCAATCTGGCTTTCAGGTTTGTTCTCATGCGATCGGAGATCGGGCCAACCGGGAAGTACTTGACCGATATGAAATGGCTTTCCGGGAATTTCCAGATCGCGCTTCCGACCACAGGTTCCGAATCGAACACGCGCAACACCTTCATCCGGATGATATCGTCCGGTTCGCCAACCTGGGCGTAATTCCATCAATGCAGGCGATCCACATGTCTTCGGATCGTCCCTGGGCTATCGAACGATTGGGTGAACAGCGGATCAAGGAGGGGGCCTACGTCTGGCAAACTTTGCTCAAGTCGGGCGCCGTTATTGTGAACGGAACAGACGCTCCCGTAGAACCGTTGGACCCCATCGCCTGTTTCTATGCATCGACAACACGTAAAACGCTGGCAGGTCAACCGGAAGATGGCTATGAGGCGGAACAGAAAATGACGCGAGTTCAGGCGCTGCGGTCCTATACCCTCGATGCCGCTTACGGAGCATTCGAGGAAGATATCAAGGGAAGTATCGAGGAGGGTAAGCGTGCCGATTTTACTGTTTTTTCTCAGGACATCATGAGCGTGGCGGAAGAAGATCTGCTCAAAACGAAAGTGGCGATGACCATCGTTGGCGGCAAAGTCG
>CAZIAG010000564.1:0-2564 GCA_964537375.1 uncultured Roseivirgaceae bacterium | reverse complement strand
TGTGACTGTTCTTCTCATACTTGAATGCATCCCACGTCTTCGAGTCCATCATTCTTCCCTTGGAGCTCTTTATGGATTTAACCGGGATCCTTACCGTCGCGCGCGTAATGTTTTCCAGCGTTTTCCCCTGTACGCTGCACTCTGCATTGTAATCCGCTTGTTCGACAATGGATTCCCAATCGTGCAACGTGGAGGTCCCTGCCACGGTCATTTTATGCTGTTTCGGGACGTAGATTTGCGCCGTTAAAGGGAGCATCCCGACCGAGAGCAGGCCGGCGGTCAGGATCAGCAGGAGTTGGTTCGTTTTCATGGTTCTGTTGGCATTTGAATTACGAACCAAATGTATTGGCACCGCCTTCGCCCTACACTGACAAAGCCATCGGCCGGGGGGTGATTTTGGTCAGGCCTGGCGCTGACAACCGAGAGGAATTTGGCTCGGAAAGGCAACGTTTCGAGATTTGCGCAGTCGAATAAACGCTGCCATGTCTATGAATGACGGTGACCGGGTGACTGGATGGCCGGTTGAGTTGGGCTGATGATAAGCAGTGCTGCACGAATTCCACAAACCGATGTCACTGGCTGAAACAGGATGACCGAATTAACACCGATTTCTGAAGGAGCCTGGAATTCTGATGCTTGTATTTACGTCCCAGCATTTGTAACCTTAACGGAAAATTCACTCCTCATGTGTTACCATAAATCGCTAACGGCCAAATATGAGAAGTTGGCGGAGTATTATGGCGTCGACCCTTCAGGCGAGGTTGCCGAACAATATACCCCGCGGTATCACGAAAACGGGTTTGACTTTCATGACGGGCCTGTCGTTACGGCCGGGAAACCCAATGAGATCCAGCTATTCCATTGGGGTTTGGTGCCGTTTTGGACAAAAGATGAGACCTCCGCCATGCGTATGCGTGTGTCAACGTTGAATTGTATCTCCGAAGAGATGTTTGACAAACCATCGTTTCGCGATGCCGCCCGGGAGGGCAAACGATGTCTGATTCCCTGTACCGGTTTTATGGAGTGGAAGTGGCTTGACGAAAAAGGTAAAAGCAAAATACCACATTTCATCAGGGTTCGCGACCAGGAAATCTTTTCCATTGCCGGCCTTTACGCGCGATGGAAGAATCCGCAAAACGATCGTTACTATTACTCATACACCGTCCTGACCACGGCGGCAAACGCCATGATGGAAAAGATACACAATACAAAAAAGCGAATGCCGGTTATTATCCCACGGCAATACGAACGTGATTGGCTCAACCCGAACCTTACCCGGGAGGACGTTTTGGCCCTCTGCGCACCTTTCGACACCAACCAAATGTCGGCCTACACTATCTCCAAACTGATCACCAAGAAGGGAGCGGACACGAATGTCCCTGAGGTGCTGGTTGAACATCGCTATTGAGGCCGGGGACTGTGGACAGTCTACAGTCCATCGTCGACGGTGGCAGACCAACCAAAGAAACGCTGCGGTTATGATTTCAGTCATAAGTGATGATCGCGTGGCGGTGTAACTTGTCAAAAACTCAAGTCACACTAAAGCACAATATCATGAACATCGAGAGAGAATTAATTGAGAACGAACATACCGTTGCGCAGTTGGCCGTTGCCTATCCGGGCGCATTGTCGGTATTCATGAAGCACAACATAGACTATTGTTGCGGCGGTCATCGGAGTCTGAAGGATGCCTGCATTCGCGCAGGCCTGGACCCGAACGTGATCATGAACGAGATACGGAGCGAGCGGGGACAGGATATGCGGCAGGTGATGCGATTCCACCAGTGGAGCAACGAATTACTAGCCGACTATATTGTAGAGAACCATCACACCTACGTTAAGAAGGCAATCCCGGAAGTTCAGTTTTTCCTCGATAAGGTTTGTGCCGCCCACGGAGATGAGGACGTTCAGCTTCTGCAGATCCGTCAGCATTTCGAGGACCTTGCCGAAGAGTTAATCAGCCATATGAACAAGGAGGAGTTTGTACTCTTTCCAGCGATCAAGCGCCTGGAAGCACGGGACTATGGCAACGTACCCCTGAGCTTAACCCTACAAACGCCGCTCGACGCCATGCTCCACGAGCATGAAATCGCTGGAAATCTCGTTAAGGCCATCCGGCAACTATCAGGAAACTATAACCCGCCAGAATACGCCTGCCCCACTTACCGGATCACCTACCAAAAGTTAAAGGAGTTTGACGACGACCTGATGCTTCACATTCACCTGGAAAATAACATTCTATTTGAACGTGTAAGGGAACAAACGAAGCCGACCGCCAGTTCTAATAAGTAGGATCAATTTTTTAGCAAACCTCCGGCGTTTATGGAACTCAACCAGCGGATTCTCAGCGACCTTATAATTCATATGAAATACGCCCGCTATATTCCCGAGCTGCAAAGGCGGGAATTATGGTCGGAAATATGTGAACGTTATGCGCAGATGATGATCGATCGTTATCCGAATATGGAAGGAGAGATCCGATCCCACCTCCAATTGGTATTGGACAAAAAGGTCCTGCCTTCGATGAGGGCAATGCAGTTCGCTGGACCGGCTATAGAGCGCAA
>CAZIAG010000563.1:0-2583 GCA_964537375.1 uncultured Roseivirgaceae bacterium | reverse complement strand
TGTGAGGAAACTTGGACTTACTGTGCTGCTGGTAGCAATAACCTTGCTAAATTCTTCCAGCGCCCCTAAACCGGAATTCAAAGTCGATGTAATTGTGATCGACGCCGGACACGGGGGTAAGGATTCCGGTACCCGCGGCAAAAAGGCGCTGGAAAAAGACATCGCCCTCAAGATCGCCCTCAAAACTGGCAGGTATATCGAAAAGTATATCCCGGATGTGAAAGTGATTTACACCCGGACTGACGACACGTTCCTTGATTTACGGGAAAGGGCCGCAATCGCGAACAAGGCCAAGGCCGACCTCTTCATTTGCATTCACGCCAATGCTTTGGCTGGCAGCAATGCACATGGAACTGAAACTTATGTGATGGGGCTGACCAAGGAAGAAAAGAATTTTGAAGTGGCGAAGCGGGAGAACTCCGTGATCTTGCTGGACGAAAATTACAAGGAACACTACCAGGGATTCGATCCGAATAGTCCGGAATCCTACATATTGTTTTCCCTGTCGCAAAGTGCGCACCTTGAGAGCAGTCTGAAGTTTGCACAAAAAGTAGAAAATCAATTCAAATATCGTGTTGGCCGACGCAGCCGCGGTGTCAAGCAAGGACCGTTTTGGGTTCTTTGGGATACGGCGATGCCGAGCGTGCTTATTGAAGTGGGATTCCTATCCTACCCGGATGAGGAGGAATATTTGATTTCGGACCATGGACAGGACCTTATCGCATCAGGGATATACAGAGCTTTCAAGGAGTATAAAAATGAGATAGAATCCATAAATTAACTCCGGATATTCCGATATTTCCCCTTCAATAAGCCGTTAGTTCTGATGAAAATATCCAAGGAAGTACGTGTTGGACTGTTCATGATAGGGTCTTTGGTCCTGTTATACTTCGGGTTCTACTACCTCAAGGGTATTGATTTCTTCTCCAGCGACCGGAAATATTACGCCGTTTATCACAACATAGACGGGTTGACGGAATCAAACCAGATCTTGCTCAACGGATTTGCAGTTGGACGAGTAAGTGATATTCAGATCCAACAAAGACGAAACCGCGTAATAGTCGAGTTGTCAATCGACTCCGAGATCATATTGAATGATTCGACCGTGGCTGTGTTGAATGGAGACCTCCTGGGCGACCGTTTTATCCAACTTATTCCAGGTCGCAGTCCAAACCGACTCAAGCAAAGAGACACGATTCGAACTGACGTCGCCAAGGGATTGACGGATCTCATCGCGGAAAATGCGCAACCGGTTGCAGCCAACCTTCAAACAACGCTGACCAAGCTTAACGACCTGCTTGATACGCTGGGCGCACGCTCATCGGAATTGAAAGGCGTGCTCGAAGCGTTCAAGGTTACATCGGAAAAACTGAACTCCAGCTTGTCGAGTGTGGTCGGCAATGTCGATACACTGACCGGTACCTATCTCGCTGCGGGAAACAAGTTGACGAAGACGCTTGCGGACCTTGAGCCGACGATCCGAAATTTTCGGTCATTCTCCGATTCATTAAAACGAATGGAGCTCAACGCGGCGTTAAAGAAAACACAGCAGGCGGTTGCAAACCTGAATGAGACGCTGAAGAAACTAAACAGCGGCGACAACACGGCAAGTAAGCTCCTCACTGACGATTCATTGTATGTAAACTTGAACACGTTATTGCGCAACCTCGACACATTGGCAAATCATTTCAACGAGAATCCGAAGCATTTCATGGCTCCCCTTGGCAAATCGAGAAAGCAAATTCAACGGGACCTCGAGCGGGAGAAAAAGAAAAACCAATAGCGGGTTCGAGCGAACGGAAATGGCACGCGCTACGTCGAAAACAGAATTAGAGTTTAACAAGAATGAAGATCAGTTCAAACAACTGATCGCACAGCTGCAGGCGCGCGCACGAAAGACGAAGCTTGGAGGCGGCGAGGAAAAGATTAAAGAGCAGCACGCGCGCGGCAAACTTACGGCCCGCGAACGGATTCAATACCTTATTGATAAAGATTCAACATTCCTTGAGATCGGCCTGTTTGCGGGTGATGGTATGTACCAGGAAGTTGGTGGTTGTCCTTCCGCCGGTGTAGTTACGGGGCTCGGTTACATACAAGGCCGGTTATGCGTCATCGTTGCAAACGATGCTACGGTGAAGGCAGGGGCCTGGTTTCCGATCACTGCGAAAAAGAACCTTCGCGCACAAGAGATCGCCATGGAGAACCGCATCCCCATCGTGTATCTCGTCGATAGCGCGGGCGTCTTCCTGCCCATGCAGGATGAGATCTTTCCCGATAATGAACACTTCGGTCGTCAATTTCGCAACAACGCACGCATGTCGGCCATGGGTATTGTACAGATTGCTGCTATCATGGGAAGCTGTGTGGCTGGAGGCGCGTATTTGCCCATCATGTCTGACGAGGCAATCATCGTCGACAAGACGGGATCCATTTTTCTTGCAGGCCCTTACCTGGTGAAGGCAGCCATCGGCGAAGAAGTGGATATTGAAACACTTGGCGGCGCTTCTACACATTGTGAGATTTCCGGTGTGACGGATAACAAATTTCCAAACGACGAAGCCTGCCTCGACTACATCCGCTCGC
>CAZIAG010000562.1:0-2598 GCA_964537375.1 uncultured Roseivirgaceae bacterium | reverse complement strand
ATATCGGAGTCGAACCGATGACCTCCCCGACTGCCGTCGGGGCGCTCTGGCATCTCCTCCTTATTTCGTGGAGCATATCGGAGTCGAACCGATGACCTCTACAATGCCATTGTAGCGCTCTAGCCAGCTGAGCTAATGCCCCTTATTTAAATGTCGCCTGGGTTTGACCGGCAGGACGGGTTGCAAATATATCGTTAAAATTCCAAAACGCACACGGTGTCAACGAGAATGAAGGACTCACGCATTTTCGGCCAACACCCTGATTGCCTTGACGCACTCCGGGTCTACGGTGCGAAGATTAAACTCGCTACCGGCCTCAGACCCCATCCCGCTGATTGCGGCATTTCGAAACTCCATCGCACTTTCCTTCACCACCATTGCCGAACAATGAATCTCCTCAACACCGGACCTCCTGACAATCTCCTGCACGTTGGTTTCATTCACCCCGGAACCCGCCATAATAGCAATGCGGCCTTCCGCCCGCTTCACCAGTTCTCCAATGAGATCAACGCCGTCCAACGCTTTGGCCCGTTGTCCGGCGGTCAGGATCCTATCGAACCCCACCTCAATACAATCCTCAAGGGCCTCGAATGGATCGCGGGTCATGTCGAAAGCGCGGTGACAAGTGACCTTCAGCGGACGCGATCTTTCAATCAATTCACGGCAGCGCTTCTTGTCCAACGTCCCGTCGGGCTTCAGGATGCCGAACACAACCCCATCTACGCTCAGGCGTTGGCATTGCGTCACATCGCGCTTCATACTGTGAAACTCGTAGCTGGAGTAGTTGAAGTCGCTCCCGCGCGGGCGAATCATGACGTAGACATCGATGCTCAGATTTTGTCGGACCACTTCAATCATCCCATACGATGGCGTAGTCCCTCCTTCAGCAGGGTTATCGCACAATTCGATGCGGTCGGCCTGACCTTCCTGGGCTTTCAGCGCGGAATCAATATTATAGACAACAACCTCGACCGTCATTCGTGTATTGATCAAACATACAACGCTAGTAAATACTCCCTGACTCCAGGAGTTGGTTCCCATCCTTGTCGTGTCTGGCAAAGGTGAATCCTTTGTGAATGGCGAAGGCACCCGTATCGCCGTTGCGGTTTAAGGCAAGGAAGCCAACCTGCAACTCACGGGCTTTTTCACCGCGCTTGTGTACGATTCGTTCCACGGCAAGGCGACATGCGTCCTGGGGCGAATGACCTTGTCGCATCAACTCCACAACGAGATGACAACCTGCAATGCGAATCACCTCTTCGCCTGCGCCCGTGGCTGTAGCGGCACCCACCTCGTTATCGACGTAGAGGCCCGCCCCGATAATGGGCGAGTCGCCAACACGTCCGTGCATTTTGTACGCCATGCCGCTGGTGGTACAAGCACCGGAAAGATTTCCAGCCTGGTCGAGTGCGATGATGCCAATCGTGTCGTGGTTTTCAATATTGATGACCGGTTTGTATTCCGAACGCTTAAGCCATTCCTTCCACGCTTTTTCAGATCGTTCGGTGAGCAGTTTCTTTTTCTCAAACCCCTGGGCGAGGGCAAACTGAAGGGCGCCTTCACCGACCAGCATCACGTGCGGCGTTTTTTCCATCACGGCACGCGCCACCGATATCGGATGGACGATGTGCTCGAGGAATGCAACGGAACCACAATTTCCGTTCTCGTCCATGATACATGCATCAAGCGTGACGTGTCCCTCGCGATCAGGCAGGCCGCCGTAGCCAACCGATGTTTCGTTAGGATCGCCCTCGGGGACCTTTGCTCCAGCTTCTACCGCATCAAGGGCCCTTCCACCTTTGGAAAGCATTTTCCAGGCTTCGACATTCGCAGCGAGGCCAAAATTCCAGGTCGACAACACAATCGGCTTGTTCTGCGGGCGACTCCCGCTATATCCGGGCCCGCTTGCCAGCAAGGTCGCGCCAAGCACAGATGTTTTCAGAAATTTCCTTCGTGATGACATTGGTAATGCGCAATTGGTCAAACGCTCAGCAATATCGCGGGGCGGCACTCCATGCATCCCTTTCAATCAATCACCCTCCGTGCCTCCCGGAATCGTTTGATGTAATATTCGGAAAAGATATTCGATTCAACTACGCCCAACGACGTTGAGGCGTGAATAAACTTAATATTGTCCTTGCCGTTTCGCTCGGTGACAAGCCCAACGTGCGTAATCTTGCGCCGTTTCTTGCCTGTGGCAAAAAACACAAGGTCTCCCGGTTCAAGGTCGCGAAGCTTTACTTCCTTGCCGACCTTGCTTTGCTCAGCCGAACTTCGCGGAAGATCGATGTTTACGGCGCGAAATGAGTTCATCAGCAATCCCGAACAGTCCATGCCCGACCGCGTAGTGCCACCATAGCGGTACGGTGTGCCCGTGTAACTTCGGGCTGTGGAGATAACCTTATCCACTTTGCTTGCCCGGATCTGTGCCTTCCTGTGTGATGCACACGACGCCAGAAAAAGTGTCGCGACCAAAAAGAAAGATAAAGGAAGCTTTTGACTAATTTTGAGCTGAAAAAATAGCTTCATAGCAGTATCAGTCTAAAAAGTAATCAAAGATACCGATTTCATGTCATTCGCAGAAGTAACCACTGACAT
>CAZIAG010000561.1:1161-2598 GCA_964537375.1 uncultured Roseivirgaceae bacterium | reverse complement strand
GTTTGCATCCGGACTGGTGATCAAGGTGATCATGGGATATTCCATTCCTCCACTGGAATTATTTTCGGGACCTTCCACAACCTGCACCACTGGGTACTCATACTCGCCGATCCATTGGCTATACCGTCGGACCGCGTCTTTGATGTAGTCCATGCTTTGGTTCCAAATGGTTTTTCTCTTATTGTGATAGTAAGAAAATGCATCGATGACCCTTCCGCTCTCGAGCCCAATAGTATCGTAATGAATGACGAAACCTTTATCGGCAAACCAAGCAAAATCCGGAACGCGCTGTGCCACGTAATGCAACGTTTTTGTCGGTGTGCTGAACGGTGTGTTGTAAACCTGCGGTTTCCCGTTGCGATCCGCCAGGTTGCCGGATCCGATACGTTTGTATGCGTCGAGTTCTTCCTGGGTAAGTAACGTACCTGTAGCTCCAACTACATATTGAGAAGGAACGGTAAGTTTAACGGAATAGTCACCATATTCGCTATAAAACTCTCCCATGTCCAGGTAAGGAAACGCATGCCACCCATCCTCGTCATACACGGCTGGCTTGGGGTACCACTGGCAAGCCATAAATTCGCCATCGGCATACCCGGACCGTGAAAAATACGGCGGCAGTTTCACCCTGAACGGTGTACCGATATTTACGGAATCACCGGGATACAACGGGGAGGTCAAGATCACGTTGATAATGTCGATGGAGTTCGGATCGGGGTGCGCTTCCGTGGGGGCCTGAACACCGTTGACGCTGAAGGCGAGACTATCGATCCATCCGTATCCAATGCCCTTCTCTTTCTTCTTTCGTTCTGGGTCGTTTCGTATCTGCTTCATGAGTGCGGTCGAATCGTTGCGATAGGCATTCGGCCACAAATGAAACCATATCGATTTAAGCGTGTCCGGTGAGTTGTTTTTATAAACGATTTCGATAAAGCCGCTGATTGATTTATCGTTGTCGTTGAGGGCTGCATCGATGTTATACCGCAATTCTTGCTGCCAATATTCCTGGGCGATAAGGAGATGGGCAACGACGGAGAACAGGAAGGTTAGAACGAAAGGTTTCATCGTGGGAAGGATTTTTGTCCGGCAAGATAACCAGAAGTTTTTGAGATGTCGAATCGGGGCGGGTGAATTCAAAAGTCATCCCATTCATAACCCAGCTTTTTGGCGATCCTAAAGCAAGCCTCCGCTTCCTCGTCCCGATCAGCCTCTTCGAGGTAGGCACCTTTCAAAAAATAGGCTCTGCCGTAATCAGGCTGAAGCTGTATGAGGATGTCTGCCGCCTGTATTGCCTCCGGAGTGTATCCCATGGCGGAGAATGCCAGGGATAGCGTTTCGTACGCCGGCGCGAACGACGGGTGTTCCTGCAATAGTGGCTCGAGCAGAAAGATCGCCTTACCGTAGTCCCCATTCTCGAGATAATACCATCCCAAAGAG
>CAZIAG010000561.1:0-1151 GCA_964537375.1 uncultured Roseivirgaceae bacterium | reverse complement strand
TTGGCGACGGCTGTGTCCGGATCAGCTACCGCTTCGAGTTCGGCAATCGCCTCGTCGAGCTGCCCGGACGCATACAGGCAGTAAGCGATGTTCAGCGTCAGGTGATGATTTCCGGGAAGGTATTGAGCAACGCGCTTCAGGTCGGCAACTGCCTCGGAAAATTTATCCCATTGCATATAGGCATATGCCCGATCATAGAAAAGACCCACGGACGTACTATCAAACCGGATCCCTTGCGTCAGCGCATCCACGGCTTCCGGATACGCCGCCTTCCCCGTTAGGCAAACACCGAGTAGCCTGTACGTTGCAGCTTGTTCATATGCCGCCTTGGGTAGCCGTCGTAGCGTTTTGATACAGGAATTGTAGTTCTGCTGCTCGAAGTATGACAACGCCTTTTGGTACGCTACGGTGTCCGACGGCTTGGTCCAGGAGAAGACTGGATACAGACTTTGCGCATTCACCTGGAAGGAGAACGAGCTCACCCAAAGGACCAGTATACGGTAAATGTGCTTCATCGTTTAGATTGCAAACCTCTCTTAGCCGTCCGGCACGTGGTTACGGATTGCCCATTGGTGTGATGACCATATTTCGGTATTCGACGGGACCATGGTCGCCTTGAAGCATGATGGGCCCGGGCTCTCCCTCACGGGAGTCAAGGGCGCCGCCCGTGATTCCCGGGATCTCGCGGTTGCAGATTATTGTTTTTCCGTTTGCTACTACTGTAATCATGCGACCGATTAGGGTGATGTCATATGTTTGCCATTCTCCAGGTTTCAGGGCTGCCTGCTCGCTCGGCTCGATGAAGCCATACACGCCACCAAACTCTTCTGAAAGGGGATCGTGTTCATAGCTGTCCATCACCTGGACTTCATAGCGTCCTCGAAGATAGACGCCACTGTTGCTTCCCTCAGGATAACGGAACTCGACGTGAAGTCTAAAGTCACTGAATGTCTGTTCGGTCACCAGGTTCGCCCCCGACTTTTTGTTCTGCAGGACGCCGTTTTCGACAATCCATTGATTTTCGCCGTCAATTGCCTTCCAACCCTTGAGCGTGTTTCCCTGAATGAGGCTGATGGGTTCACCCCATTTACCTTCGGTTCTGTCACGCAATGATGGCGCACGCGTCCCTCGCCATGAATATTGCTTCCCAT
>CAZIAG010000560.1:0-2605 GCA_964537375.1 uncultured Roseivirgaceae bacterium | reverse complement strand
CCGGGTCCAGAACAACCACCAGGTCTTCGATGCGATCCAGAATATCCTTGAGCGTTTCCATGTAAAGCCAAAACAGACCTACCGACAGTAGCTACTCCGAGCGCTTTCCCGGTCCCACCCGCAGAAGAGCAACACACCGCGATAGTCGAAGACGGACTGCCGAAACGATACCGGCAAAATACGCTGTTAGCACCATACTAAAACAAATCCAGCGGCCCGTGTGCAATTTTTTTGTCGAGTGGGAACCCTTTGATACGGAAGTCACGCGACTTGCGGCAAGCCACAACCGCTGTCAGAATTGAAGCCGGCGAAATGGCCGTCGATGGGTTGTTGAAAATTACAAAAAGATTTTGAAAAATACCGGCCCTTCATTGTTTTGATGCGTGCCTGGACACCGTTGATGCGCATAGTGCCAGCGTGAAGGGCCTATCGGAAAACGGGGACGAGCAGTTTGCGCAAGAATTCATCGACGGTTGGCCCTGGCGGTGGTGCCGATTCCCCTTGAACGGCAATGCTATGCTTCGGAAGGATCGCCAATCAGCGATACATCCCGAAGCGTACGCCAGCGGTGCCGGTCATTTGGGTTCCAGTTTCAGTATCAGCAAAGGACCGTGTGTGTACCCGAACGGAGGAGATTGCTGCCGTACTTCACTTTTACGAAGAGGTGAACGAAATGGTACTTTTTTGACGAGCTTGGCTTCGATACCAGCCCCGGGCACATTCCAAGTCATAACCTGCCGCGATGTAAGAGTGGGATCGGCGTTCCGAGGCCCAGGGGCCAAGATCCCAAGCCACAACCTGCCCCGATGTAGCGAAGCGGAATCGGGGCAACACGGGCTACCGGGTTCCTGGCCACTATTCGTTGGCGGCGGATACGTTTTTATCCAGGGAACAACGTCACCAATCCGGGTATTTCATTTGAATGGCAGTCGAAGGAGTTCCCAGAAGGTGAAGTGCCGTCCGGGCTCGTGGTAATCAAGCCCGTATCGTATTGCGCGGTAGTCCTTGCTGCCGCGGTATGTACCAAACAGCCGATCCCAAAATGAAAAGATGTTGCTGAAATTCGAATCTGTTTCGAGCTGAAAGCGCGAGTGGTGCACCTTGTGCATGTTCGGCGTAACAATAACGCGTTGAAGAAGCCGGTCAAGACCTGATGGAATCCGGATATTGGCATGTTCGATTTGCGCGTTTATGGTCGACAAGGTCAAATAGATCATCAGCATCCACACGGGAATGCCGAGTAAAGCCATGCCGCTGAGGTGAAACATTATCCTGATGATTGTTTCAAGAGGATGTTGTCGGAAGGTGGTCGTCACGTCTACGAGGTCGTCGGAGTGATGGATGCTGTGTAACTTCCAAAGCCAGTTGTACCGATGGAAGAGCACGTGGACGACATAACCGGCCCAGAGGTCCAGAAAAAGTACGCTGACGAGGATCTTCCAGGCGATCGCAACCGGCAGGTTATAAAAAAAACCAACGCGGTGAATGGATAACCAATCACCGAAGGTGATCGTAACCGACGTGAAAATCAAATTGAGTCCGCCCAGCATGATCGCCAACAGGACGTTTGACCAGAAATGCCGGCTACGTCGCTGGATAAGTGGAAAAACGAACTCCAGGCCGTAGAGCACAAAGAACCACATAAAAAGCCCGATCGCGATGATGTCGTTGTTTGCCAACTGGTTCATCTGCTCACTTTAATCGAATCATTTCAAAAAACGACTTCTGCTCATTTGCATCGTTAAAACGTCCATTGAACCAAGTGGTCACGGTTTCACTATTCGTGTCCTCGACACCGCGGGACGCCACGCAAAAGTGAGTCGCTTCGATGATCACACCCACGTTGTCATGTCCGAGTACATCACTTAATGCCTCGCCGATTTCGCGCGTGAGCCGTTCCTGTACCTGCGGCCGTTTCGAAAAATGTTGTACCAGTCGATGGATTTTCGAGAGCCCGATGATGTTGCGACCGGGATAATAGGCGATGTGTGCCCGACCAATAATCGGCACGAAGTGGTGTTCACAATAGGAATAGACATTGATATCGCGTTCGATCAGCATCCCCGAGTAGCCGGTGTTAGGGAAGAGTGCGATTCGCGGAAAGTTGTCGGGATTCAGACCCCGAAAGGCTTCATCCACGTACATCCTTGCCACCCGGTGCGGTGTTTCTAGCAGACTGTCGTCGCTAGGATCAAGACCAAGCGTTTCTATGATAATCCGGAAATGCCGGGCAATAATCTCGATCTTGTCTTCCCTGGAGATCGCCGGTTCGACGCTCTCAGTACCGGCGACGGCGCCGGCATTGAAGGTGATGGTCTTTTCTGCGGCATTATGCATAACATCAAAGACTTATTACTACAGAACCTTCGGTTACACCCACGGAGCTAAGCAGGCCATTGACATGATCGATATATCCCGGAGGTCCGCAGACATAGAACGGCAAGGAAAGGTCTGGAGCCACCGAGCGCAATAGTTCTTCGCTTAAGGCTGTTGGAAATCCGGGTTCATTCTTTTCGGTAAGTATGTTGATAAAGCGGTCGCCGAGGATGGAACGAAACTCCGATTCGTTAAATATGTCGGCTCTTGTTTTGTTTGAAAAAAATAT
>CAZIAG010000559.1:0-2619 GCA_964537375.1 uncultured Roseivirgaceae bacterium | reverse complement strand
TGATATACTCGCTACTGGCAAGCTGTAAGACAAACGGAATCGATCCGATGAAATGGCTCACCCGTGTTCTTGAGGAACTTCCGAGCCGAGTGGTTAACGACATCGAAGATCTACTCCCCCAGAAAAGTCAATAGCGTACTTAGCCGGGTGGATACGTTGAAAGAAGAGCGGTCGCCAACCGGCACAACAAAGACACGAGGGACGGCCTACTGGGGCAGCCTTCGTTGGATCATTTTTTCGACGATGTCGTAGAAGGTGTGAGGCTGCATGGTTCTCCAGCGGTCGATCTGAAGCGTGCCGCCCATATTGATGTATTGATCGAGGTGGTATCTCTTGAATTCTTCCTGGACAAAATCGGGAAACGACACGGCGGCAATCCAACCATCGCCTACTTCATCGAACCACTCCTCGTAGTAGCAGTCGTCTGAGCCGTGGAAATTGAGAATGTTCTCACCGATGAGGACAAATTTGTTGACACCTTCTTTCATCAGTGGTTCGATGACGTTGCGCTTGAGGTTCATCACGTCGTTGTTGATTGCGTCGTTCCATTCACCGATGAACTCAATCACGCTGTAACCAGCGTCGTAGTCGGTGTAGAGTATTTTTACGTAAAGGGTTTCGGAACCCATGTAGTCCCACGCCGGATCGATGTAGTAGCCGTAGATGTTCTCGGAATACACGTCGTAGTTGTATTCCTTTCCGAAGAACGGCGATCGGTCATCCGTGGCGGGGTCGTAGTATTTTAACCAGTTATAATAGGGTTCAATTTCATGCATCGTGTTTGCGGCTGGCGACAGCCTTTCGTACGGAACCGTGCTCTTTCAGCAATTGTTCCGCTTCGGCGGCGGTCACACCGAGTTCGTCCATCACCATTCTTGTGCCACGGTCGACGAGTTTATTGTTGGTCAGTTGCATGTCGACCATCTTATTGCCGCGAACCCTGCCCAGACGGATCATGGTAGTGGTAGAAATCATGTTGAGCACCAGCTTTTGCGCGGTGCCGGCCTTCATGCGCGTGCTGCCCGTAACGAATTCCGGCCCGACTACTACTTCAATGGGATGATCGGCGTGTTTGGCGACTTCACTTCCGGTATTGCAAGTAATGCAACCGGTGAGTATTCCGTTTGCACGCGCTTCGCGGAGACCTCCCACGACGTAGGGAGTACGACCGGATGCGGCGATGCCAATCAATACATCCTGCTGATTGATGGAAAACACTTCGAGGTCTTTCCACGCCTGGTTCATATCGTCTTCGGCGAATTCAACCGCTTTCCGGATTGCCTGGTCCCCGCCCGCCATGATTCCAATCACTTTACCGTGTGGCATTCCATATGTCGGTGGAATTTCTGACGCATCGACAATGCCAAGTCTGCCGCTGGTTCCGGCGCCGATATAAAAGAGCCGTCCGCCTTTCTCCATTCGATTGACGATCTCCAGGACGAGTTTTTCGATGGCCGGAATCGCTTTTTCCACGGCAAGAGGTACGGTCTTGTCTTCGCGGTTGATGTTGGTCAACAGATCGCGGACAGACATTTTTTCCAGATCGGAATAATGGGAAGGTGATTCAGTGGTTGTCATGGACTAAGATGGATTTAAATCTACGGGCACTTTGTTTATTTGCCCTGGTGAAAAAGTGTGAGACCGGCGATCGGTCCCTCGAGAATGTTCTTAACCGTGATGCCCTTGTCGTTGGCCACTTGCCTGAGCACATCGCTGAAATAGAAGGCGATGGACCCCGTGAAATGCACTTTGAGGTTCTTGTAGTTTTCGTACTGCATCACATTATTCTCGTAAAATTCGGAGAAACTTTCATACACGAGCTTGTAGCAATACGGTTCTTTGAGATGCTGGAAGATGAACTTGGCAAAACTGGCCAGAAAGGTACTGGGTTTTTCCTCCTGGTAGATCTTTTCCAGGAACTCTTCTCTTGCGAGCGGAAACCTCGTGTGAAATTGTTCGGCGAGTTTCTCCGGCATCTTTTTTCTCAGGTAATTAACGAGGAATTTCTTCCCGATGTTTGCGCCGGAGCCTTCGTCGGCGAGGATCCAGCCGAGGTTGGCGACATTGTCAACGATCTTTTCGCCGTCGTAGAGGCACGAGTTTGAACCGGTGCCCATGATGCAGGCGATGCCGGGTTCGTGACCACACAATGCCCGCGCCGCCGCGAGGAGATCCCAGCCGATTTCGATGTAGGCGTCGGGAAAGAACTCCATGAAGGCGTTTTTGATCGTGCTCTGGTTTTTTGCGGAGGATACACCTGCCCCGTAAAAAAAGATTTTTTCGACAGCATCGTCGTTGATTCTGGGCAGCACGATTTCCCTCACATTTTTCTTCAGGTCGTCGATCGGTTGATAATACGGATTGAATCCGGGCGCGCTCGCTTGGGTAATCGAGCCGTCAGGTTTGATAAGCCTCCAATCGGTCTTGGAGCCCCCACTATCGGCAATAAGGATCATAAATTCGTTAACTGTTAACCCCGGCGACGCCTTGGCGATCTGCAAAGCTAAAGTTTGCTTTCAAATACTAAAAACAGAATACAACGTGCCTAGGGTGTGCCCGCGGCAACACTCAGCCTTCCGATCACTTTGAAACGCTCAAAGACCTTTTCCGTGTGGGGAG
>CAZIAG010000558.1:0-2632 GCA_964537375.1 uncultured Roseivirgaceae bacterium | reverse complement strand
ACCGGAGGCAAACGTCCTGGCCTCCATCGACTCGGTCCGAAAGGCGGTTGAGTGGCTTCGCAGTCACCCCATGCCTGATATGGTATTCATGGACATTCAGCTCGCCGATGGCCTGAGCTTTTCTATTTTCGACCAAGTGCAGGTCTCCGCACCGGTGATCTTCACCACCGCCTACGACGCCTACGCGCTGAAGGCGTTCAAGGTCAACAGCATCGACTATATCTTAAAACCCGTCGATCGCGACGACCTCAGCCGTGCATTGAAGAAACTCAGTACACTCGCCAGGGGCCACACGGAAATGAAAGTGATGCTGGAGAACATCGGCTCAGCCATCGACATGATGGTGCGTCGTTACAAGAACCGTTTCGTCATTAAGGTCGGCGAACACCTGCGCACGATTAGCGTTGATTCCATTCTGTTCTTCTACAGCCAGAACAAGGCCACCTTCTGCGTGACAGACGACAACAGAAATCACGTGCTCGACTTCACGCTGGAGCAGATTGAGGAGATGGTCGATCCCGGGCGCTTTTTCAGGATCAACCGGAAGTATATGGTAAGCTCCGACGCCATCCGGGACATTATCACCTACACCAATAGCCGATTGAAGTTGGTGATCAGGGGCAGCAACGATACCGATGTTATTGTTGCACGCGAACGGGCACAGGACTTTCGCAACTGGCTCGACCAGTGATTGAAAAAAAACAGGCGGCGAAGGATGATCTTAACCCGCCATCAGCTTCTGAAGCTCTTCAATGTCCGAATCCTTCAGCGGCTTGGTAATAAACTGGATGACATTCTTGTTTTCCATCACCGTCTCCCGGTCCTTACTGCTGTTTGAACTGGTCAGGACGACGATCTTGGACTTGTTGACGACCGGATCGGGCAAGTCATCGAACGATTTCAGGAACGCGAAACCGTCGACCTCCGGCATATTAAGATCGAGGAAAATAACATCCGGCGCGGGCCTCCCGTTGCGGTCGCCTAAGGCGCGAAGGGCTTCACCGGCAGAGTTGAAAGCGACTACCTGGTCGCAGAAATTGTGGTACTCAAGGAACCGTCGCTGGATGAATAGGTCGATATCACTATCGTCGATGAGAATCGTTTCATTGACTTTAACAGGCATCGTGGGATTGGGCAAGTTTTCGGGTAATCAAAAGTAGGCAAAATACGGGAATTTTCAGCCGAAAACGCAATATCTCGTTTTTTGCGACCGAAATTTGTGTTAAAATTGGCCTTTTAAACCCAGTTATGACCATGAACCTAAAGCAACCCATCTATTATTTTCTTTTTGTTCTCCTGGTAGCCGGCCTTACTTCTTGCGGATCCTCCGGAGAGCAACAGAACAATGCTGATGAGTTTGACGAAGAGGACAAGGAATTGAAGGAGCAGATCGAACATGTGGTGTACAGCATTCCATCACCATCGGAAATACCTTACCTCTTGCAAGCCACAGGCGCAGAGTTTAACCAGAGCCTTGTTCACGATGAAAATAAGGTGGACCAGTATACCACACTCACGGACAAGGCTGCGTTGAATCTTGGCGTATATGCGGCCGACATCGGCTACCTCGCTTCCTACGACAAGACACAGGAAGCCATCCACTACCTCACGTCGTGCAAAACCCTCGCCGATAAACTCGGACTGGTAGGAACGTTTGATACCGATCTCGGCCAACGCTTCGAGAACAACATCGGCAACAAGGATTCACTGGCGCACATCCTCGATCAAACCATCAAACAGGCCGAGGGATTTCTTATCGATGACAACAGGAATAAACTCGCCGCGCTGGTTACCACCGGTAGCTTTATCGAGGGCTTGTATATCTCAACCGGTGTGATCGAATCGTATCCACGCGATATTCTCCCCGAAGACAGCCGCAACATCGTGCTCACCCCGCTGATGCGTGTCGTGCTGCAACAGAAGGTTGCCGTTTCAGAGTTGGTGAAAATGTTGTCGCCCCTGGAAAATGAGGACGCGGTAAAACCGATCCTTGCTGACCTGAAGGAACTCGAACAAACCTACCAGGGCCTGAATATCGAGGAACAAATCCGCAACAACCGCGCAGACCTCGTGCTGAGCGACAAGAACCTGGCGGGAATTACACGGATAACCAAAAAAATAAGGACCGATATCACGGAGTGATTACCGGTAAATACGCTACTTACTCACATTGCAGAGACTGGACAATCCTCCAGTCTCTGTTTTTTTCTAAAGATTTCACATCTTTGGGTAGTCTTATCGCTAAACCCCTTACGTCTAAACCATGAGTGAAGCTCTGCTAAAAGCAATTCTGCGCCTGTTTGCTATTGTAGCCAAGGAAGGAGAAGTAACACAGCAGGAACGCGAACAGATCGGGCGGTTCCTGGAAGAGCACCTCAGCCATCGGGCAGTCACCGAATACCTGGCCCTCTTTGATGAATATTCAATCTCGGCCGCCAGGAACGCCGATGATGCCGGTTCAATCGAAAAATTGTGCGAAGAGATCAACGCCCAACTCACCCAGAAACAGAAGGCGGTTATCATTCTTGACCTGATGAGCATCATCGAGGCGGATGGTACCATCTCGCCAAGGGAGGAACAACTACTCCATACCGTCGGACGACACCTGAAAATTGACGATAGCGAGATCGAT
>CAZIAG010000557.1:0-2633 GCA_964537375.1 uncultured Roseivirgaceae bacterium | reverse complement strand
CTGTTTCAACTGATCAAACGCACGTCGAAGGAAAATCCGAACCTGCTTGTCTCGGCCTACAAAGACAACGTCGCGTTCATCCAGGGACCGGTGGTCGAACAGTTCGCCCCCCTGCGCCAGGACATCGCCGATTACTTCACCGTCCGGCAGATCAATTCCGTCCTGTCGCTGAAGGCAGAAACGCACAACTTTCCCACCACCGTGGAGCCATTCAACGGTGCCGCTACTGGTTCCGGTGGCGAGATACGCGACCGACTCGCCGGGGGCAAAGGCGCACTTCCCCTCGCCGGGACTGCCGTGTACATGACCTCCTATCCGCGCCTCGAAGGGGGACGATCGTGGGAAAAGAAATTCGGAGCCAGACCGTGGCTTTATCAAACCCCGGAAGAGATACTCATCAAAGCGTCGGACGGTGCTTCCGACTTTGGAAACAAGTTTGGACAACCGCTGATCTGCGGAAGCGTGCTCACCTTCGAGCACCAGGAGGGACAAAAGAAATACGGTTTCGACAAAGTGATCATGCTGGCCGGTGGTGTCGGCTTCGGCAGAGCAGAGGACAGCCAGAAGGGACACCTTCAGACCGGTGACAAGATCGTGTTGCTCGGCGGCGACAACTACCGCATCGGCATGGGCGGAGGAGCCGTTTCATCCGTCGCTACGGGAGAGTATGGCAACGCGATCGAACTGAACGCCATTCAGCGATCGAACCCGGAAATGCAGAAGCGGGTGATGAACGCAATCCGCGCGATGGTGGAAGCGGAAGAGAATCCCATCGTCACCATTCACGACCATGGTGCGGGCGGACACCTCAATTGCCTCTCTGAGCTTCTCGAAGAAACGGGTGGCACCATTCACCTTGACAAATTACCCATCGGCGATCCCACGCTTTCCGACAAGGAGATCATCAGCAACGAATCACAGGAAAGGATGGGGATCGGTATCCGTGAAAAGGACGTCGAGATACTCAAACGCGTTTCCGAACGCGAGCAGGCACCATGCTATGTGATCGGCGAAGCTACCGGCGACCAACGTCTTCGGTTCGAACGCGACCAAAATTCCAAGAAACCATTCGATCTCAAGGTGGAGCACCTGTTCGGATCGTCACCCAAGACCGTGATCCGCGACACGACAATACCTTCCGCTTTCACACCCTTGCAATACGACGGCGCGAAACTGCACAACTATCTCGAGCAGGTTCTTCAACTGGAGGCTGTGGCGTGCAAGGACTGGCTCACCAATAAAGTTGACCGCTCCGTGACCGGCAGGGTGGCCACGCAACCCACGTGCGGCCCCATTCAATTGCCGTTGAACAATGTCGGTGTGATGGCGTTGGATTACCTCAATCACAAAGGGATCGCCAATGCAATCGGGCACGCCCCGGCCGCGGCCCTGATCGACCCCGCTGCGGGCAGTGCGCTGTCTATCGCCGAAGCGCTGACCAACATCGTATGGGCACCGCTCACGCACGGACTGAAAGGTGTGTCGCTCAGTGCGAACTGGATGTGGCCATCGAAAAATCCGGGTGAGGACGCCAGGCTGTACAACGCCGTGGAGGCCGTGAGCAATTTTGCCGTCGCCCTGCGTATCAATATTCCCACGGGAAAGGATTCGTTGTCGATGACGCAAAAGTATCCCGATGGCGACGTGGTGTATGCACCGGGTACGGTGATCATTTCCGCAGCCGCGGAAGTCAGCGACATTCGCAAGACGGTATCGCCGGTGTTGCAGGCACAACCCGGATCCAGGCTCATTTATATCGACCTTTCGTCAGACGAGTTAAAACTCGGCGGCAGCAGCTTCGCGCAAGTACTGAACCTGTTGGGCAACGAGGTTCCTACCGTCAAAGACGCGACACATTTCGCGCATGCGTTTACCGCCATCCAGCAACTCATTCACGACGAATTGATCCTGGCGGGCCATGATATCTCCGCCGGAGGACTGATCACGGCCCTTCTTGAAATGTGTTTCGCGGTTCCCGGTGTCGGCGTGAAAGCTGACGTATCCGCACTCGGCGACGATCTCGTGCGTATTCTCTTCAGCGAGAACCCCGGAGTGCTGATCCAGGTCGCGGGCGATCGCGCGGAAAATTTCCTCAACACGAGCGGCGTACCGTTCAAGGTAATCGGCGAGGTGACGGGTGAACGCATGGTGCGAATGAAATGGACGAAGGGCACGGAAGAATTCGACATCGACCACCTGCGCGACGTGTGGTTCAGGACGTCATACATCCTCGACAGCAAGCAACGTCCGAAGGCCCAGGCCGAGAGCCGGTACCGCAACTACAAGAACCAGGTCCTCGAATACCAATTTCCGTCGCGCTTCGAAGGAACGTTCAGCGCCTACGACATCGACCCGAAACGCAGAAGGGCCAGCGGGATCCGGGCGGCGATCATTCGCGACAAAGGTGTGAACGGCGATCGCGAAATGGCGTTCAGCCTGTACCTGGCAGGATTCGATGTGAAGGACGTGCACATGACCGACCTTGTCTCCGGCAAGGAAGATCTCTCCGACCTGAATATGATCGTCTTTGTCGGTGGATTTTCCAACTCCGACGTGCTTGGATCGGCCAAGGGATGGGCAGGAACATTCCTCTACAATCCGCGCGCAAAGGAAGCCCTGGAAAAATTCTATGG
>CAZIAG010000556.1:0-2634 GCA_964537375.1 uncultured Roseivirgaceae bacterium | reverse complement strand
CAACACATTTCCGATGAAATGGACGCAGCTATTCCCAATCTTCCTAATGTGCGTCCGAACCAAAGAACGGATGTGCCGGGAGGAGTGACCCGGTACACGGCGCTTGCTGTCAAGGCGATGGCCAACCTGGAGTTGAAGAACTACCAGGGCGTTGCCGATGCGACTAGTGCAATCATCGGTTCAGAGCTGTTTACGCTGTATCCGGACTTCTATCAGTTGTTCAAGATACCCGGCAAGCTCGCCGATGAAAACCTGCTCGAACTTCAGTACTCCGACCTCGGTCAGAGTTCAGGCCAAAACTTCGCGTATCTCTACGCGTTCTTCGGACCAAACGACTACGCGCCCGCCGTATCGGGAGCTGGTGGCGGTTGGGGGTTCTGGGAGCCTACCGAGAAGTACATCAAGTTTATGCTTGATCGCAATGAAACGGTGCGCCTGGAGACCAGCGTGCTGTTCACCGATGAAGGCATCGCACGTATAGAATCTGATCCGAATTACAGCACTCTTCCGGCGTGGATATCCAATACCACCCGCGATGGCGACGTTATCGGAAAGACTGACGGTTCGGCTAACCCGAGGGCTGTCTTCTCAAGCGGTAAACACTACCTGCCTTCAATTCAGCTTACGCCTGGACGGACAGACTATGGAACTAATAAAAACTTTATCTGCATCCGTTATGCAGAAATTCTGTTGATGCATGCCGAAGCGCTTACGCAAG
Source organism: uncultured Roseivirgaceae bacterium (assembly GCA_964537375.1). Classification (GTDB taxonomy): domain Bacteria; phylum Bacteroidota; class Bacteroidia; order Cytophagales; family Cyclobacteriaceae; genus Chryseosolibacter. Next base: position 1,916 of record CAZIAG010000556.1, on the reverse strand, counting down.
GCGCGACAAGCAGTGCGATGACGGCCGATCAGGCGGTTAACCTCGTACGTGCACGCGCAGGGTTGGGTCCGCTTTCCGGTGTAACGCTCGACGATGTGCTGGACGAAAAATTCGCAGAGTTCGCAATGGAATGGGGTATTCGTTTCTACGACCTCATACGCTATAACCGCACGCAGGAACTTGAGCATTAGGGTCGCGACTACAACGAGTCTAACGAACGCTTTTTGCCTTATCCGCTGCAACAGCTCGACTTGTTGCCGCAGTTAGCTGATGTACAACAGAACAACTAATCCTTACAGCAATGAAGCTCTTTAAACATATCATGCCTTTTGCTATGGTGGCAGCCGTTGTAACCGGCTGCGACGATGGCTACCTGGATCCCATCACAGCGAAGGATCCGGGACCGGACCAGGCAGCGCCGGTAGTGACAGTCACGTCACCGACGGCCTCTGTCTTTGCTCCCTACCCCGCAACTTCCACGGATGTGACCATCACGTTCGAAGCAACAGATGACATCGAACTGAACACCGTTGTCTTGAAGCTCGATGGTACTACTTTGAACACATACAGCGGCTTTAAAGATTACCGTAGAACGGTAAACTCATACCTCTATGAGGATCTCGAGGCGGGCGAACATACGTTAGAGATCGTGGCGTCGGATGTGTCTGGAAAGACTACGACTAGTACTTTCAACTTTGAGGTTACCGTCGAGTACCAGGCGCGTGATGGCGAGATCTTTTACATGCCATTCGAGGATAGCCCGCTTGACCTCGTGAGCGACGGTGTAGGTACCACGACCGGCAACATCAGCTATGTGGCTGGAAAATCAGGAAAGGCAATCCGATTCGACGGAGAGGCGAAGTCCTACATGCTCTTCCCGTCCGATGCCGTGGCTGCAGTGGAAAGCATGACGCTCTCCGTTTGGGTGCGACCGATATTCCTTGATGCTGATGCCGACGGCGGTGTCGATGGCATCCAGGGTCTTGTGAATATGGCCAACACCGGTCGGTTCTGGGGTAACATCAACTTCTTCCTGGAAAATGGTAGCAACCCGACGGACGGTGCGGATATGCGCATCCAGATCACGAGCGGAACTTCGGAGACCTGGATCACTAACGTAAACGACCAGCCGATCTTTGGTGCGTGGAGTCACCATGTGATCACCTACGACGCGGCTACATCACAATTCAAATACTACATTAATGGGCAGGTGGCCACGACTGCGGCTGCGGCGTGGACTGGCCCTATCGCATTTGAGGACGTCGGGCCATTGGTGTTTGGAACAGTCCATTTTCAGACCGACCCGAGCCTGACCTCAGCAACGGGCAGCCAGACGTGGGCCGGCTACCTGAACGGTGACCTGGACGAAGTAAGAATTTTCAACAGGGCGCTCACGGAGCAGGAAGTCGCTGCCCTTTATGCCGAACTGAACTAGCGCATTCGGTAGATTCGTTTATATAGTGTGCATGAGGATTCCAGTTACTCTGGAATCCTCATTACTTATGACTTGATGTGTGCCCATAGACCGGTCTTGCTGATTTGTTTCCTCCTGCCAATACTCGCGGGATGCGACGACGACGAACCAAAAGCGACGTTGGCATTGGAGTCTGCGTTTGTTGGCAACACCGCGATCGATCTTGCCGGCGGAACTTCGAAAGATCTTCCCGTTGACGCGAGCATCACGCTGAATTTTTCTGCACCAGTTGATGAGTCGACCGCCACATCGGGTATTCAACTGGCGGCAGGCAGCGAAGTGGTTCCCGCTCAAGTTAACGTTTCAGGTGGTTCAAGCCTCGTGGTCCACCCAACCGGTACGTTGGAGTACAATACCGTTTATACCGTCAGTATCACGGAAAGCCTGAAAGGTGCGCAGGGTCAGTCTGTCACACCCGGTACGTTCTCGTTCCGAACCACCA
>CAZIAG010000555.1:0-2642 GCA_964537375.1 uncultured Roseivirgaceae bacterium | reverse complement strand
ACAAAATCACAGGGGCAGGTTTTCCTGTTTACAAAGGGAAGGGCGCAAAGTTACAGCGAGCACTTATCAATTTCTTCCTCGATCAGGCAGAGGCCAGAGGATACCGGGAAATCCAACCCCCCGTGGTGGTAAACAGCGCTTCAGGATACGGCACCGGTCAGTTGCCCGACAAGGAAGGGCAGATGTACCACATTGCCGAAGACAACCTCTACCTGATTCCCACAGCCGAAGTGCCGATAACAAACCTTTATCGCGATGTCATCCTCATTGAAGACCAGTTGCCCGTCAGGAATGTCGGCTACACGCCATGTTTTCGAAGGGAAGCGGGAAGCTGGGGAGCCCATGTACGGGGTCTCAACCGACTCCACCAGTTTGATAAAGTAGAGATTGTGCACCTGGCAAAACCCGAGGAGTCGTACGAACACCTGGAACAGATGTGCGCCTACGTTCAGGGACTCCTCGAACTCCTGGAACTACCCTACCGCAAATTGCTGCTGTGTGGCGGCGACATGGGGTTTAACTCGGCGATGACCTTCGACATGGAAGTGTATGCCGCCGCACAAAAGCGATGGCTGGAGGTGAGTTCGGTCAGCAATTTTGAAACGTTCCAGGCAAACCGACTGAAACTCCGCTACAAGAATAAAGACGGAAAGGTGCAATTGCTTCATACCTTGAACGGTAGCGCACTCGCCCTCCCGCGCATAGTGGCCGGACTGCTGGAGAACAACCAAACTCCCGATGGAATCAGGGTTCCCAGAGTCCTGGTGCCCTACACCGGATTTGAGGTGATCAATTAACATTTCTCCGACCACTCGTCACCGGCCACCTTGGAAACCCGCCTGGCGAGACATACCTTACTGTCCTGAAAAACAAAAAAGGAAGTATGAAAGGAATTCTTTTCTTGGCAATTATCGCTGCCGTACTCGTTTCGTGCAATGATCATCGCAGCGCATCCGTATACCCGGAAACAAAAAAGGTGGACACCGTGGATGTCTACTTTGGTGTTGAAGTGAAAGACCCATATCGCTGGCTGGAAAACGACACAGCCCGTGAGACGGCCGAATGGGTGAAGGCGCAAAACGATGTGACTTTCGGTTACCTGTCGAAGATCAACTATCGCGAAAAAATCCTGAGCCGGCTGGAAGAAGTCACCAACTACGAACGACTGAGCGCACCGTTCAAGGAAGGTGATTACTATTACTTTTACAAGAACGATGGCCTTCAGAACCACAGCGTCCTTTACCGAAAAAAAGGTATCGATGGAACACCGGAGGTATTCCTCGATCCGAACACCTTTTCTAAGGATGGCACCAAAATCTTGCGTGAACTTGGCTTCAGCCAAGATGGTTCGCTACTTGTATACATGATTTCCGAGGGAGGTTCCGACTGGAGAAAAGCACTTGTCATGCGCACGGCGGACAAGACAATCATCGAAGATACCTTGAGGGACATAAAGTTCAGTGGAATCGCATGGAAGGGAAACGAGGGATTCTACTACAGCACCTATGACAAACCCAAGGGTAGTGAGTTGTCGTCAATGACCGATCGGCACAAGTTGTACTTCCACAAACTGGGCACACCGCAAAGCCAGGACAAGGTTGTGTTCGGCGATGGAGACATAAAAAGAAGATATATCGGTGCTTATCTGACCGAAGATGAAAGATTTTTGGTCGTGACGGCGAGCATTGGTACAAGTGGAAATGAGTTGTATATCCAGGACCTAAAGGACCCTAAGGGGAGCCTGAAACCAATCGTCACCGGTTTTGACAACGACCATTACATATTGGACAATGTCGGAACACGACTGCTGATCCACACCAACCTGAATGCACCCAACAACCGGATCGTGGTTACCGACTTCTCCAACCCCGCACCGGAAACATGGAAGGACCTGATCCCGGAAACGGAAAGCGTAATGACGGCCAGAACGGCGGGAGGTAAAATCTTCACAGAGTATACCGTCGATGTGAAGTCCCAGATAAAACAGTTCACGTTGGACGGCAAGTTCGAAAGGGAAGTCGAACTGCCGGGTATCGGCTCCGCTGGCGGGTTCGGCGGAAAACACGACGATAAGGAGATCTACTATTCATTTACTTCATTTACCTACCCGACGACGATCTTCAAGTACAACATCGCGTCTGGCGAGTCGGAGGTATACGAACGGCCCAAAGTCGATTTCAATCCCGACGACTACGAAACGAAACAAATCTTCTACACAAGCAAGGATGGCACAAAGGTCCCCATGTTCATCGTACACAAGAAGGGCCTCGAGATGAACGGGAAAAACCCGACGATGCTCTACGGTTATGGTGGATTCAACGTCAGCCTGACACCAGGATTCTCGACCAGCCGCATTGTGTGGCTTGAGAACGGCGGGATCTACGCGCAACCAAGTCTCAGGGGTGGCGGAGAATACGGTGAAGAGTGGCACAAGGCTGGTACAAAGATGAACAAGCAAAACGTGTTTGATGATTTCATCGCTGCGGCCGAATACCTGATCAACGAAAAATACACTTCGAGCGAATACCTGGCGATTGCCGGTGCGTCCAACGGCGGACTATTGGTTGGCGCAACCATGACACAACGGCCTGAACTCGCCAGAGTGACATTTCCAGCTGTGGGTGTAATGGATATGCTGCGGT
>CAZIAG010000554.1:0-2660 GCA_964537375.1 uncultured Roseivirgaceae bacterium | reverse complement strand
AGGGACGGTATAGCACCAGCTTCGCGTTCACCGGTGACGGTGATCTTTACATCACGCACATCCTGCTTTTGTTTTTTGAGTATGGTGATCAGGTCTATGGCGCTACAACCTCCCAGCGCAGCAAGCAGCAACTGCATGGGACGCATACCCTTCCCGGTGCCACCGATGTCGGGCGCGGCGTCAATTTCGACAACGTTGCCATGCTCATTTCTCGCCTCGAAGTGGAATGGCTGATTCAATCGATTGAGTTCTATCCTGATCATCTTTCCTGTATCGTTCCGGCCACCAATAGCTACCAACCACCATTGCTGCAATACTTACCGCAGTTGCCGGCACAAGTGAAGGCCACCAAGTGTCGCTGAATTCAAAGATAATCCAAGTAACCATACCGAGCACCATCGAGGCCAACGCACCCACCCGACTGGCTCCTTTCCAGTACAAACCAATCGTCAATGGCGCGAACAGGGACACCAGGCTCAGGATTGACGATTCTGCCACGAGTTCATAGATGTTCGAGCGCATACACGCCATCACCGTCGCCACGATACTGAACAGCAGAATGGAAAGCCTTGTAAGTACCAGGAGCTGGCGATCCGTAATACTTCGTTTCAAAAGCGGACGAATCAGGTTCTCAGAGAAAACGGCGGCAGGCGCCAGTATTGCAGAACTGGTCGTGCTCATGATAGCCGACAACAACGATCCGAAGAAAAGGATTTGCACCGGAAGGCTGAGGTGATGAAGGACCATATTCGGCAACGCCATCTGGGTGTCGTCATTGGCTTGATCTGGATAAAGCTGGGCAATGCACAAACTGATAAACAAGGGCAGCATCGCGATTGTCAGGTACATAACTGCGGCAACATAACATGAACGCACCGCAATCTTCTCCGAAGCGGACGACATCGCCCTTTGAAAAACATCCTGTGAAGGAATCGAACCGAGACCGAGCACCGACCATGCCGCCAGCCACGCTACCCAGTCCTTGAATTCCGCCGAAGGGAAAAACCGGAAGGTGGAGGGCGCGGCGTTTTCCATTACCTGACCCACGCCACCGGCCTTCACGGCCAAAACAACGGCGAGGACCAGCAAGCCAAGGATAATGATGATCGTTTGGATAAAGTCGGTTATGGATACGGCCCACATACCACCGATGTACGTGTAGACGGTCACGACCGCCGCACTCACGACGATGCTGGTCAACAACGCGAGTCCCGTCACCACGTTCAATATCAACCCCATGGCTACCAGTTGTGCGGCGATATACCCGACGTAGGGCGGCGCGAGAAAAACCGTCGCCACCAGTTCAGTCGTTCTGCCGTAACGGACCTTGAAATAGTCACCCAACGTGAGCAGCCCCATCCGGTAGAGCGGTCGCGCGAAGAATAGTCCGAACAAAAGAAGGCAAAGCGCAGCACCGAATGGATCTTCGATCACAGCAGAAACACCGCCCTGCAGGAACTCCGACGACGCACCAAACACGGTTTCGGATCCAAACCACGTCGCAAACAATGCCGATGAACTGAGAAACAGGGGCAGGCTCTTTCCCGCGAGCATGAAGTCGCGACTATTCTTCACGCGCCTTGATGCCCAATATCCGGCAAGCACGGTGAGCACGAGGTAAGCGATGATGGAGAGAATGAGCAAAGGCCTGGTCAAATTTCGGCCCTAAAGAAAAGAACTGGACACGGGAATTCAAATGGTCTGTGGTCCGCGACCGACAGGCGCTAAGTAAAATACCCCAACGAGACGGATTAGGTTTGATTCTCCGTACCATAAGCCTCAGGGTTCAGCGAGGGGTGAGCGCGGAATGCGCGGGAGTCGGGTAAAGATCGAGTGAAGACCGAGTGAAGATCGAGGTAAGATCGAGGTAATAACCTAATTTGAACCTAACGTCTCGTGATTTCCTCCGCGAAACGCCGTCCGGTGAATTGCCGGACCTTTCCATCCACTTAGCGTTAAAACGTGATACCCTCATCGACATAACGGCCCCAGGTCGCCGACTTAACCCGTCCACCAGGTCGATCAGGCGTGGACGCCAGGACCTTTTGATCCGACCGCTGACACGCTTCAGCGATGCGCGCAACTTCTTCCGATTGATAGGGCGTTTCAGCACACGCTTCCCCTTTCGACTCCGACCCATGTCATGGGCAAAGCCCCGAAAATCAAACGTCTTGTCCGGGCTAATTATTTCGTCACCCATGCAAATAATTTTGGTCTTCTCACGATGCAGGCGCAAGCCATACCTACTATGCCCTTTGGCAATACTGCCGTCACAAGTTCTGCATGTCCTCATGGGCAAACCCCACCAGAAAATCACTAACATAGCGTATGAGGAAACTCTCGCCCATCCAATCGCGGCTGTCTCTCCCGCTTAAACCAATCATCGAGCACCTATTGCAAAGGGGGAGTGTTGGGAAAAGGTAAATTATTTTATCCGACTGAAGGCACGGGCTTATCACAGCGAGGCTCAAGGCCCAATTCCAAGGCATCGGCGGACTGCGGCCATCACCGCTCGTGCTTCACCTGAAACGTACGCGTCACGTTGAAGCCCAGGTGAAGATCGCCTTCGGAGAAATTCCCCTCCGTTTCAGTGATGAATGCCCGTTCCGTGAGGCCGCGGGTGTTGGTGATCAACAACTGGAAGACGTGCCCTCCTGTTT
>CAZIAG010000553.1:0-2665 GCA_964537375.1 uncultured Roseivirgaceae bacterium | reverse complement strand
CCCATTGAATAGTATCCTTGGGCTTGCGGAGATCATGCTGCGCGAGAACAACAACCCGGCGCTTAAGAAATATCTCGAGCTGATTCAGCAGGCGGGTCACAACCTCAACCACATCATCAACGATATCCTTGACTTCAGTAAGATCGAAAGTGGCAAGCTGATGCTTGAAAATGTGCCGATCGATTTATCAGAGGTCGTCGGCAACAGCGTCAGGCCTTACCAATTCCTCGCAGATCAGAAGGGGCTCGCTTTCGAATATTATTTCGACCCCATGATACCACGTAGCCTGGCAGGCGACCCCACGCGCATTAACCAGGTCATCACCAACCTGCTGAGCAATGCCATCAAGTTTACATCTTCCGGAAAGATCTCGGTAAGCATATCGTTGCTCCAAAGCACAGGTTCGGATGTTCTCGTTGAAGGCAAGGTCGTTGACACCGGCGTCGGCATTCCGGCGGATAAAGAACAGCTGATTTTTGAAAGCTTTACCCAGGCCGACGAGTCTGTCACCCGAAAGTTTGGCGGTACCGGGTTGGGCTTGAGTATTGTACGCAGCCTTTTACAGATGATGGATGGCGACATCACCCTGTCGACCGGAGGTGATAAGAACGAACGAAAGGGTACGGCGTTCACCTTTTCCATCAAACTTCAGCGAGTGACGCCCAAGGCGTCGGAGCGGACAGAGAACGTTATTCACCGACAGACCTTCGAAGTGCCGGTCAACGTACTGGTTGTGGACGACAACAAAATGAATCTCCTGGTGGCAAAAAAGATGTTGCAAAACCTCAATGCGTCCGTCGTTACTGCGGAAAGCGCCGCGGAGGCGATTGCGCTAATCAAGGGGAAAAATTTTGAAATGGTCATCATGGACATTCAAATGCCGGAAATGGATGGTCACCAGGCGGCAGGGGTGATTCGCCAAATGGGGTACGAAGGACCCATCGTTGCCCTTTCGGCCAATGCGTTTCCCGAGGACGTGAAGAAGAGCCTGGCTTCGGGAATGAACGACCATATTCAAAAACCTTTTACGGAAAAACAGCTTTTCGATACCATAAGCAAATATCTGAAGGGGTAGAAAGTCATCTACTCACGTGTCCGCGAGCAATTGGCCTAATCCGAAGGCAGGCTGTCAAAAGCTGAACTTCGACAGGAACTCTTTGATTTCTTCGTGGAAGGTCCGTCCGTTACGGATGCCCAGGGTGTCCGTGATGAGGGGATTTACCTTTACGTTGAGTTCGTGCAAGTGAAGGTGTTGGTTGATAAAAATAAACTCAAGGTCGGGGATGAGCTCTTTTAGCACATCGAGTATATCGATTACCTTCAGGTTGCGGTCGACCACGTTATAAACATCCGGAGGAAGGTCTGCAGTCAGCATGTTGTTCAGTGCCCTGGAGAGCAGATCGACGTGAATGAAGGTTCTCGACTGCTTGCCATCACCCTGAATCGTAACAAGTCGGCTGAAGTTGGCTTCGAAGACAAACTTATTGATTACAGCATCAAAACGCATGCTCTTGCTGTAGCCATAGACGTTACCACATCGAAGGATAAACGCTTCAATCTTTCCAGCATTGATCAATCGGCGAACATGCTCCTCCCCCCTAAGCTTTGATGCGGCATAAAAAGTTTGTGGAGCAGGCGGTGTGTCTTCGTGGGCTGGAATATTTGAAGAGCCGTACACGCCGGTGCTGCTGGTGTAGATGAATCGTTTTACTTCGCTTTCCTCGACAGCATAGACGAGTTCTGCCGTACCCCAATGATTGACCTGTTCGTAGCCATGCGCATCTGCATTGGCAAACGGCGTAGTCACTTTTGCTGCGAGGTGGTAGACCACGTCGACACCCTTCAACGCCTTCTTAAGTGCACGCGAGTCGAGCAGTTCGCCTTTCATAAATTTTATCTTAAAATGTTTTTGAAGGCGAAGCCCGAGAAACAAGTTATAATTCGGTCGACTCAGGTTGTCATAAATGATGACTTGATCAACCTCAGGATTGGCGATGAGCAGGGTAATGAGTTCCGTTCCGATATATCCGGCCCCACCGGTGACGAGTACTTTCATTTGATTCCAGGCTTTTGATCAGGCGTTTGCAGGGTTAAAGAATTCAATTTTGGCATGATAACATTGCGGGGCTGGGCGTCATTTTCCGGCAAGATCCGTGTGGAGCCCGCATTCCACCTTATTCATTCCAAACCAACGCGCTTCGCGTTCTTGCATGTCGGGATCAAGCTTGCGGGTGCAGGGTTCACAACCAATGCTGATGTAGCCCTTGCCCTCCAGGGGGTGTTGTGGCAGTCCATATTCCTTGCGATACTCCCAGACCATCTTTGCATTCCAATCGAGCATCGGATGAAAACGAATACATCCGTGCTTCGCCGGTTGTTCTTCTTTCATGGCCGCACGTACCGCACTTTGATCGGCGCGGACGCCATTGATCCACACATCGTGAGACATGAGGATAGCGTCTACCGGTTGAGTCTTATTCAAGTAGCAGCAATGGTCAGGATCTGACGTAAACAAGAGCCTTCCTTCCGGGTCGCGCTGCATAAATTTTGGCACATCGGATTTCAAGTCGATCGTGTTGAGTCCAAACAGGTTGGTGACATAGTCTCGGAATTCGACGGTCTCAGCAAAATGGAAGTTCGGCGCCATGAAAGCGGCCTCACCCAG
>CAZIAG010000552.1:0-2679 GCA_964537375.1 uncultured Roseivirgaceae bacterium | reverse complement strand
CCTCCGCTGATGCCCGTGCCCACCACGATCGCATCATACGTGTTGTTCTTTACGGCGTCGACATTGATATACATCACACTATTATGTTTGCCTAAATTTAAAGGAATGCAATCACAATTTCGCGAAAATATGCAAACGTCGTATTAAAATTGTGTTAGCGGAACTGTAATGGCAGGTCCTAGTCAGCGCTGTTCCACCCGATCCGCAAGTTCGATCCAGCGCGTCATCTTTTCCTCGATACGGGCCTCGACGCCTTGCAACTCCTCACCCCATTGCCGAAGTTGCTGATGATCAGTGGTTCCCCTGTAGAACAAGTCCGTCAGCTCGCGTTTGCGGGCTTCCAGTTCCTCAATTTCGCGTTGAAGGGACTCGTACTCAATCTTTTCCGTGAACGAAGCCCTTCGCTTTCCGGGAGGAGTACCCATTTTCGCCGGAGCCGCAGGGCCTCGGTTGGCTTCGTCGTTCCTGACCTCCTCCTCTTCAATCGCAGCTCGGTAGTCTGTATAGTTGCCGTTAAAGAATTTCACTTCACCATCTCCTTCGAAGATAAAGAGCTGGTCCACGAGGTGGTCCATGAAATACCGGTCGTGTGATACCAGCAGAAGGCAACCCTGGAATTTTTCAAGAAAATCTTCCAACACGTTTAGCGTGTCGATATCAAAGTCGTTCGTGGGCTCGTCAAGGATTAGAAAATTGGGATTATCTACGAGTACCTTCAAAAGCTGAAGGAGTTTTCGTTCACCCCCGCTAAGTCTGTTGATGAAAGTGTATTGTTTCTCCGGGGGAAACAGGAACATCTCAAGAAACCTTGAGGCCGAAACCTGAGATCCGTCCGACAGCGTGATAAACTCTGCGATGGACTTCACTTCGTCGATTACTCGGTTTTCTGCATTCAGTCCAACCGATTCCTGCGTAAAGTACCCGAAGCGGGTCGTCACGCCGGGTACTACTTCACCGCTGTCGGCGTTAAGCCTGCCCGTCATGACGTCGAGGAAAGTCGATTTTCCTGCGCCGTTCTTGCCGACAATTCCGATTCTGTCCTTTTTCTTGAAGATATAAGAAAAGTCATTGATGATCAACCTATCGTCGAAGCGCTTCGAAACATAGTGCACCTCAAGAACTTTTCCGCCCTGCCGCGCCTCCTTAATATCCAGTTCCATTTTGTCCTTCTTCACATCCTGGGATGCCCTTGCCTGCAATTCGTGAAATGCCTCGATCCTGTATTTCGCCTTCGTGCCCCGAGCTTTTGGCTGACGCCGCATCCATTCCAATTCGCGTCGCAATAGATTCCGCGCTCGGGCTACTTCAGCCTTCAGCGCTTCCTCGCGCTCCGCCTTCTTTTCCAGGAAGTAGGCATAGTTGCCCTTGTAACGATAGAGGGTGCCGCGGTCCAGTTCCAGTATCTGATCAGCAACGTTGTCGAGGAAGTACCGATCGTGCGTAACCATGATCAGTGTGATCCGCTGTGCCGAGAGATATTTTTCGAGCCACTCAATCGCGGCAATATCGAGGTGGTTCGTTGGTTCATCAAGGATAAACAAGTCCGGTTCGCGTAAAAGGAGCTGCGCGAGAAGGACGCGCTTGCGCTGACCACCGGACAACTCTCCAAACGACTTACCGAGTTCACCAACGTCCAGACTACCGGTTATTTCCTTCACCTTTGCGTCATAATCCCAGGCGTTAAGGTCTTCCATCTGCTCCAGCAACGCCTGAAGTTTGACCGGCGAAGCGTCAGGGTCTTGTACACAGGCCTCATATTCGCGCACCACGCGGGCGACGGAGTTTGATTCATCAAAGAGAATATCGCGGACGATCGCGGAGTCGGCTACCCCTGCCTGTTGGCTGAGGAAACCGAGCGTGACCCCTTCTCGGATGCTTACGTTTCCCCGATCGGGTTTGATCGTGCCTGCGAGAATACCAAGCAAGGTCGATTTCCCTACCCCGTTATTGCCAACGAGCGCCAACTTTTCACCCTGGCTGATCCCGAGATTCAGATCCTGAAAAAGCCAATTATCGTGGTGGCTCCGCGCAAGAGATTCGGCTGATAAAAGATTCAAACTTCAAATTCGATTTACCGCAAAGTAAATCAAAAAACGCACTATCGACGTTTTTTCGTGGCACGACCTTTTTCGCCATGATCGTTCATTCAACTAATATTCGCCTCAAGCGATCGGACGAACGCCTTTCCGGCGTATAGAATTTTTCCTATCTACGAACTTCACAGGGACAGGATTGCGACAATTTCTGCTTCACAATTGGACCGCAATCCTCCCCTCTTTATTGAAATTGTGGACGTCCCAGTTTCTACTCCGATCGGAGCACCGCCGCCGGGTTTGCCCTTGCACCCTTCACGATTTGAAAGCCCACGGTCAGCAGCGCAATGAACGCCAGGACGGCCGTGGGTATCACAAAAATATCCCAGCCAACGCCCACCCTATATGGGAAAGTACTCAACCACTGATCGACCCCATACCACGTTAATGGCAAAGAGACCACCGCGGCAATGAGCACCAACTTCATGAATTGTCCGGCGAGTAAGGACAAAAGACACAACGTCGAGGCACCCAATACTCTCCTGATGCTGATCTCCTTTAACTTCTGAGTTGTCGTAAATGCGGCGAGCCCCCAAAGTCCGAGGCATGCGATACCGATAGCAAGCCCTGCGAAAAGCCCGAATAC
>CAZIAG010000551.1:0-2681 GCA_964537375.1 uncultured Roseivirgaceae bacterium | reverse complement strand
TTCTCAACGAAGGCGATGTATTGGCAGACATCCCCTGCGTTTAGGATGTATTGGTGCTTCCGGAGCTTCTTTGGGATAAAGTACGGTTTCAGGGTATCGATGTCTTTATCATCAAACGAAACCTTCTCTTTAATACTTTTTACCAGGTTTTCGAACATGACCCAACGTAGTAGATCTCTTCAAAATAGGGAAAAAGCAGGGTGGGATCAAACTCGTGTTCTACCGGGATCCGTGTTCAAAGGTTGTTTATCCTTGGGTCTTGGCATCTTGCAAATCCAGAACGTCTACGCTTTGGGTTCATCCTCTACCCTTGCCCTGAAGGGAACCACGAGCAGACCCCGCTCATGGTACCGAATTTATTTGTGCGAAAATTTTTACTACTTACTCAAGTCCTGGGCCTTGGAATCTGGGAGTTCCCTTTCTATCCGGGCCTTACGACTCCCCGGAGTCCTTCCACCACCTGTCGTTCCGCCCAATCCGTTCCTTCGGGAAGGTCTCTCATGTTGAACTCGAGGTGGATCACGCGTCGGGCTTTCGGACTAATACCCCGTGAGGTTGCATGAACCAGTAACGGTTTCATGATCTGGATTCCACAGGCCTTCATATCGCAGATAACCGCAGCAGAGTTTCGCGTGAGGAGGGCCATTTCCTCATCCAAAAGTTTTCGCTGGTGCGAACCGGGGATGACCTTCATCGCTCCGTTGCTTTCCTCGGCGTCGTCGAGGTGGATCCTGACCGTCACCGCGTTGTGCAGATAATGCTCAGGAGCTACCGCGACGTAGCCATCGGTCTTTTTCTCCCACCCGGTGAACGCCTTATCGTCGACCTTTTCGGTGGCGTTAATGAACATGTCCTGGTGCCAGAAACTATCCCAGTCGCCCGGCACTACCCTTTCCGTAAAGACTGACCTGATCAGGAACAGTCGTGGGTCGATAGCATTCAGGATCTTCAGCAGGTTTGCATTGAAGATGACTTTTTTCAGCTCCGGTATACGCTTCAACAAAGTGCCGACCCGCATGTCTCTTTTCGGATAGCCGTTATCCCTGCAGTAATCGTAGATCAACTTTTTCATCCGGCGTACTTCCTTCGGCGTGTACACGTGTGGGATAGTACAGAAACCTTCATGATAAAGCTTCTCAACGTTTCCCTTAAGGGCGGCCTTGTTGATCTCTAACCGATACTGATCGAGTGCATCGGAGAGTATATTCCTGATCCTTCTCTTCAACCTTTCGGGTGCCAGCACTTTCACGTGATCGCCGAAGCCGAGTATTTCTCTTTCCAGTTCGAAATTCAACTGAACGTCAAGCGAAACGGTGACCCCCGCAGGAGTTCTTTCAATCACCTGTTGCGAATGGTGAAGGGGCTTCGTCAATATATATGGAGCGGTCTCGTGGTTGGCGAGCAGTACGACACGCTCTTTCTCGCCGCCGGGATTGACGGTAACCCCGACGACATCGTTGAGGTATGCCGCAAGGTTGAAATCCTTTTTCGGGACGTAGGTCACGTGGCAGTCGCCTATACTCACGATCCGGTCGAGAGCGAGCGTCAATATCGGCGTGCCCTTTGATTTAAGGCCCAACACAAACCACCGGTTCCGGTACTCCTTTAAATAATAGGGGTGAAAATTGAAAGCGCTTGCCTCCCTTGCCTTGAACGACTGGTATGTGATCCGCACTGCACATTTGCCGATGATCGCCTGGTACAACGTTTCGATGTGTTCCAGGCCCTTGAGATCCTCATTCTTCTCAAAGTCGATGACAGGCTCCTCGTTGGTCCGGGCCGCGCGAATCCGGTTTTCCAGACGTTGCACCATACCGCTCAGCTCCTGGAAATGGCTGAATCCTTTGAACTGGCGGAGGATGTGCACTACTTCCGTGAGTTTACCGAGGTCTTGCTTTGTCAGCGGAATGTTGGTAATGGAGTAGTTGGGATCCTCGTAGGTGTAGTACTTTTTGTCGACGACGATGATCGGCGCATTGTATCCGAGTTTGTCGCTGCGCATCGTCTGGATGTCCATTTGGACGCACCTTCTGCTGACCCCTTTGTCGATGCCCTCATATTCATAGAGGGCTTGAGAGCATGCTTCAACCAGGTCTTCCAGCGTCCAACGCCGTTGCCTGTTGCGGAGACAGTTGTCTATCGTCCGGAAGCGGATTAGGGCATTCCTGTTGATTGGCATAGAGGGATATTTTTATTTAAAAGAAAAGCCGAGAGAATTTATTTTCTTTCGGCTTTTGTATTGTATAGATTTTACGAGCAATTATGCAATCGAATCAAATCCTGTATAGGCTCTTAATTTTTCTGGAACTTTGATACTTCCATCGGCTTGTTGATGATTTTCCAATATAGACGCCATAATTCTAGGCAATGCCAAAGCAGAACCATTCAAGGTATGACAGAATTCATTTTTGCCTTCTTTTTTATAACGCAATTTCAAACGATTGGCTTGGAAGGTTTCAAAGTTGGAAACAGAGGAAACTTCTAACCATTTTTCTTGTGCTGCTGAGAACACTTCAAAATCATACGTCATGGCAGAAGCAAATCCGGTATCACCTCCACATAATCTTAAAATTATGTACGGCAATTCCAAATCTTCCAACAATCCTTTTACGTGTTCTACCATTTCCTCTAGTGCAGCATAAGAATTTTCTGGTTTCTCAATTCGAACGATTTCTACTTTT
>CAZIAG010000550.1:0-2707 GCA_964537375.1 uncultured Roseivirgaceae bacterium | reverse complement strand
ATCCAGGACACTGACATCAAGGTCCCCATATATCGTCAAAGCAAGCGTCCGGGGGATCGGCGTGGCGGTCATCACCAGCAGGTCCGGTGTGTTGCCTTGAGATAACAAGCGCGCCCGCTGCATCACGCCGAACTTGTGTTGCTCATCAATGACGGCAACGGGGTTTTCACGGATGGTACGGAACGTTACGGTTACGATTTGCAGGCTGCTGGTATGGTGACGGCTGCTAAATGGGTTGATATAGATGGTGACGGCAAAGAGGACTTGTTGGGTGTGTCGGAATGGGGTAGCCCCTTTGTGTTTATGAATTCCGGCCGCGGGCTGACCCGAATGGAATCAGAACTCGACTCCTTGGGTGGATGGTGGAAGGGATTCGAAACGGCGGACCTGGACAATGATGGCGATCAGGACTTGATCCTCGGAAATGCGGGATTGAACATGCCCTACGTGGCGACACAAGAACAACCGCTACAGCTTTGGGTCAACGACTTTGACGCAAATGGTACGATCGAACAGATTATGACGGTCTCCACACGCGATGGTGCATTCCCAATACACATGCGCCGCGAGATAACAGTACAGCTGCCTCAACTTAAGAAACAGAACCTAAAAGCCTCTGACTACTCTCGACGAACCATTCACCAGTTGTTTTCAAAAGACGTTGTGCAGAACTCCGTGATCAGAACAGCTACGAATATGCAGACGCTGATTGGGGTAAATGACGGGACGGGACATTTTACGTTCATCCCTCTGCCCGACAGGGTTCAATGGTCCGTGGTTGCGGCGATCGTTCCGACGGATGTCAACGGCGATGGATATCTAGACCTCGTCATGGGTGGTAATCATTTTGAATTTAAGCCACAATTCTCGCGTCAGGATGCCAGCTACGGTCACGTGCTTTTGGGCGATGGTAAAATGGGCTTTGATTGGATCGACTATGAGACCAGTGGAATATTTGTAAGAGAGGAGATACGTCACCTGAGAACTTTTTCTGATAGCCGCGGAAGGCGATTTTTAGTGGCGGCCATCAATAACGATCGACCCAGGATTTTTGAGTTTAAGAAATAATCATGGCTAACAAGTAATGGGAATGAGTGTCGGAAAACGAATCGTCATCAAAATGTTTGCCCTTTGCCTGTTGGCTGGATGTAAGAATGGGGATCCATTGTTTGTGAAGGTTGATGCCGTTGCGGCGGGCATCACCTTCGAGAATAAATTGTCTCCGACTGAAGACCTTAATATTATTGACTACATCTATTTCTACAATGGAGGAGGCGTGGCTGTAGGGGATATCAATGGCGATGATCTCCCGGACATATTTCTGTCCGGCAACCAGGTCAGGAACCGCTTGTATTTGAACAAGGGCAATCTGACCTTCGAAGATATCACGGAGTCGGCCGGTGTGGCCGGGAACAGCACCTGGAATACAGGGAGTGTAATGGGTGATGTCAACGGCGACGGCCTATTGGACATCTATGTTTGTGCTGTGGTGGGACTGAAGAATTTGCGCGGTCATAACGAGCTATACATTAACAACGGTGACAACACGTTCACCGAAAGGTCGGCGGAATACGGCCTCGACTTCGAGTCCTACAGCTCTACTGCGGCGTTCCTGGATTATGACCTCGACGGTGACCTGGATATCTACCTGCTGAATCACGCAGTACACACCCCGGGATCGTTTGGTCATGCAGACCTTCGGTTGGAGCGCACTTATGAGTCGGGTGGAAAACTGTTGCGCAACGATGGTGACAAATTCGTCGACGTAAGTGAAGAGGCGAATATCTACGGAGGAATCAACGGATATGGACTTGGGGTCGCCATATCGGATTTTAATCTCGATGGCTACCCGGATATTTATGTAGGGAATGATTTTCATGAGGATGATTATTACTACCTGAATAATCAGGATGGAACATTCTCGGAGGTCGGAAAGGAAGCGTTTTCCTGCATGAGCAAATTTTCCATGGGCAATGATGTGGCAGACATCAACCATGACGGCCTTCCCGACCTGATCAGTCTGGATATGTTGCCGGAAGATGAGACGGTACTCAAACGGAGCGCGGATGACGAGACGAGCAGTATTCTGAAATTGAGGGTTGAGCGTTATGGTTATCACTACCAGTATCCTCGAAACATGATGCAGATCAACCAGGGTAATGGGAAGTTCGCGGAAACGGCTTTGATTGGGAATGTGGCGGCTACCGACTGGAGCTGGAGCGCTTTATTCGCTGATTTTGACCACGATGGACACCAGGACTTGTTCGTTTCAAACGGTATACCTCGTCGACCCAACGACCTCGATTACATCAAGTATGTCTCCAGTGAGCGGATCGTGAATACGATTGGCACCACGAACCTCGTCGACCAAGAAGCGCTTTCATTGATGCCCTCGGGCTATGCCAGGAATTACATTTTCAAAGGCTCGGGTCAGTATGCATTCTACGATAAATCCGCCGAATGGCTGCCCGATGAACTCACCTGTTCGACAGCAACCGCTTTGGCCGATCTGGACAATGACGGTGATCTTGATATCGTGATCAACAACGTCGACGACAAGCCGGGCATCTATGTCAACCAGACAAACGAAAAGGCCCGATACCTGAAGATCAAGCTGCGGCAGGAAGGACCCAACAAGTTTTCGATAGGGTCGCGTGTGTACGCCTATCGGCGGGGAGTTATGCAAATGAAGGAGATGTATACCGTG
>CAZIAG010000549.1:0-2730 GCA_964537375.1 uncultured Roseivirgaceae bacterium | reverse complement strand
AAATTCACCGCCGGGGCCGGATGGGCACCGGACTATGGCACGGCCGATGACTCAAAGGAGATGTTTGAATACCTCCATCGATATTCGCCTGTCCACGCGCTAAAGCCGGGAACCGATTATCCGGCAACGCTTGTTACGACGGCCGATCACGACGATCGCGTGGTACCTGCACACTCGTTTAAGTTTGCCGCAACACTGCAGGAACACCACATCGGCAGCACGCCGGTCCTCATTCGTATCGACACGAAGTCCGGCCACGGCGCGTCCAATTTGAAAAAGGGACTGGAACTGGTCGCTGACCAGTACGCTTTCGCCTGGTACAATATGGGCGTCGTTCCTCCGATCGCCGAAAGAGAGATGTAAGTCCGTAAAATGAATTCCGGATCCCTCTGTTGAGCTTCCGAAAAATGTTTTAGTTTCGAGACGTGAGACGTGCCGCAGCTTCCGCGGCACGTCTTTGTCTTATCATAACAGAAATGCAAAACATCACAATTCGCCAGGGCACGAAGGCAGACCTCCCAAGAGCACTTGAACTTATTCGCGAACTCGCGCTCTATGAGAAAGCACCTGATGAAGTAACCAACACGTTGGAACGGATGGAAGAGGACGGCTTTGGTAAACGGCCGATCTTCGGATTCTACGTGGCCGAGATCGATGGCACCATCGTCGGTCTCTCGTTGTACTACTGGAGGTACTCCACCTGGAAGGGTAAACGGTTGTACCTTGAAGACATCATTGTCACGGAAAAGGAGCGCGGCAAGGGGATCGGCAAACTGCTCTTTGAACAAACCATGCGCAAAGCAGTCGAAGAAGATTGTACTGGGATGATGTGGCAGGTACTCGATTGGAACGAGCCCGCGATTAATTTCTACCGGAAGTATTCCGCCAGAATCGACGACGGATGGTTGAACTGCCACCTCGAAACGCATGAGATTAAACGCTTGATCGACCAGCCCCAATAACGAATGCTACTTTATAACGTCACAATTGGCATCGACAAGGAAGTCGAAGGCGAATGGCTGCAATGGATGAAGTCCGTACATATCCCCGCTGTTCTCGCCACGGGTATGTTTGTATCCCACAGAATCTTTAAAGTTCTCGGTGACGACGACGAAAACACTTCGTCCTACAGCGTGCAGTATTTTGCGGAGCGAATTGAAAATGTCAACCACTATCTTGAAGTGTACGCGCCGGCACTTATCGAAGAGCATCGGAAAAAATTCAACGACCGCCATGTCGCGTTCCGCACGCTGCTCGAGGAGGTCTAAAGCTTCAGCTTGACCTTTCGCTGCTCAAGCCAGCCTGCGGCCAATACACAGATCAGGGCAAACGCAAAACTCTTTGCCAATCCAACCAAACCCGTCAGCATGAACGCCGGCCAGCTGATTCCGGCAAATGCTACGAGCGCATACGCGTAATGTGGGATGAGGTACGTCAGCAATGTATTTGTGCCAGCCGGCCGAATGAGGTTGAACCAATGCCGCTTGTTGCGGAGATCCGCTATCCAGTAAACCACTACAAAAGCCATCAGGGTGATGGCACTGCACATGAGCACCCAAGGGGGTGTCGCACCCAACTTGGCAACGATCCAAAAACGATTGGCTATCACGCCCGCCACAAATAACAACACCGCCATGGAACTGAAAAAAATCAGCATTGTTCGGGTTGACCAGCGTTCCTTTACCTCCAGGAAAACCACCGACGTAACTACGCCGCTAAGCGTAAGGAAGGGAAGTGATCCATTCCCGATAGGTTCAGTTACGACAGATAGTGCACCAAACGAAATGACATCCTCCATGGCAAGCATCGATAACAAGAGAAGTGCAACCCAAATCACCAACAGGTGAGGTATTCTTCCTCCGCAAATAGTATACGCAACGCCGCCGACCAGGTAACACCAACCGATCAGCCCAAGTATTCCCCACCAGAAAACCGAAAAAGTATCGGCTTCCCTTCCTACCCGCAGGACGATTGCCAGCGTAACGAGCGCGAGAATCCCGACACTTCGGACGATCCAAACCACCACCCGGTTTGCCCCGCGATCGTAAGCGTTCCAAATTAGAACAAATGCAGTGCAGGTAATGACATTGTAAAGAAGCCGGGACATGCCTGTCTCAACCGCGTTCAGTTTCTCACCATTGACGAGGAATAAACCCATGATAAGCAGCGCGGCACTTCTCACGAGTATGTGACGGAACGTTTGGGCTTTGCTTTCACCACGAGCCCGTCGATTGCCGATGGCGAACGGAATCGACATCCCCACAATGAACAGGAACGCGGGAAAGATCACGTCGGACAAACCCATGCCGTCCTGATCCGCCGTCGTGTGCAAAAGCCAAACGGGAATGTTGGTCAGTGACCAAAGGTCGTTGACGAAGATCATCAGCACCATGGTCAACGCCCTCAATATGTCGATGGAGGCCAGCCGGTGAGATCCATTCAGTGTGGTCGCGGCCGATCCGGCAGGAGAGATAACGGATTCAGTCTTCAAGGCAAAAAATGTCAGTATCCAAGATACCGAATGCCGTCAAACTTAAAAAGTAACGTGCCTTGATTCGATACAGGAGTTTCTTCACCCGGGCATCTTTGCATCATCCTTTCCGCTAGTCCCTTCCAGCGACAAAGTCGGTCAAGTATTCGAAATGAGGAGTCAGTTTCCCATTCTCCGCGATAGTCGCACGTTGAAGGATATCATCCTTGTCGTCGATCAGCAACAAAGGGAGTACGCGA
>CAZIAG010000548.1:2329-2731 GCA_964537375.1 uncultured Roseivirgaceae bacterium | reverse complement strand
ATGGCCCTTGATGTCGATGGCCTATCCTTTCGCGCACATCTTGTCCCGGATGCACTGGGCAACAGGGGATATATCCAAACAGACGCAGTATCGCCGTGGCGAACGATAATCGTTTGCGACAAGGCTGGAGATGTCCTTTTATCCAATCTTATCCTGAACCTCAACGAACCGTGTACGTACGAAGATGTATCCTGGATCCGCCCGGCAAAATACATAGGCGTGTGGTGGGAATACTTTGTCGGCAAGAGCACTTGGGCGTACAGTGCGGAAAGCAATGTGAAACTTACTGACGATTTCAGCACGTACAAACCCAGCGGACGCCATGGCGCGACAAATGAAAACGTCAAGAAGTACATCGACTTCGCGGCCCAACACGGCTTCGATGGGGTGCTGGTAGAAGGC
>CAZIAG010000548.1:0-2319 GCA_964537375.1 uncultured Roseivirgaceae bacterium | reverse complement strand
AAGGCTGGAACATCGGATGGGAAGACTGGTTTGGCAACTGGAAAGAAGAGGTCTTCGATTTTGTCACGCCGTACCCTGACTTTGACGTCGAAGCGCTAAGCGCCTATGCCGCTTCGAAGAATGTCAAGCTGATCATGCACCACGAGACCGCCGCGTCGGCTACAAACTATGATCGCAGGCTGCACCAGGCGTTCCAGTTCATGAAAGAACACGGCTACGATGCAGTGAAGACCGGATACGTTGGTCCGATCATCCCGCGGGGAGAGCACCACGACGGCCAATGGATGGTGAACCACTACATACGCGTGGCAAAGACGGCCGCTGATTACAAGATCATGGTGAACAGCCATGAAGCTGTTCGTCCAACCGGACTGTGGCGCACTTACCCAAACTGGATTGCGCAGGAGTCGGCACGTGGAACCGAGTTTGAGGCAATGGGTGGATTGAGCCCCGACCACACAACGATCCTTCCGTTCACACGACTTAAGGGAGGACCGATGGATTTCACGCCGGGTATCTTTCAACTCGACCTTTCTTATTATGGCGCGGGTAACGAAAACAGAGTGAACACTACGCTGGTGAAACAACTGGCGTATTATGTTACGATGTATAGCCCGTTGCAGATGGCTGCCGATATTCCTGACAACTATGAGCGCTTTCCGGATGCTTTTCAGTTTATCAAGGACGTGGCTGTCGATTGGGACGCCTCTTATGTTCTCGAAGCCGAGCCGGGCGACTACATCACCATCGCGCGTAAGGCCAAAGGCAAGGATGAGTGGTTTATCGGCGGGATCACCGACGAAAACGCGCGCACGGCGATACTCACATTCGACTTTCTCCCAAAAGGCGAGAAGTTTACCGCTACGATCTATGCAGACGGAAAAGACGCAAGCTGGAACGGCAATCAGCAAAGCTACACCATACGAAAGGTGACGGTAACTTCAAAAAGCACCATCAAACAGGCATTGGCACCGGGAGGCGGTGTAGCCGTCAGCATCAAACGCGAACGCTAGCATAGCAGATTAACACCAATATGAGGCAAGTGCTCCGGTGCTTGCCTTTTTTGTTTTGCTATCCTTTGGACCGACTTCTCACGAATCGACACCACGGGTTCTATTATTTTGTACCTTCACTTGGGCGGATATGATATAAAAATATCGATGCCGTGTCCGTCGAAAATGCCAACTATCCGTGATGCTTCAGCGTAATCTGCTTTTCCTTTTGATGCTGCTTGGAATTGGATTCCAAGTCCGGGCACAGATCAGCGACGCCGTGCTCAATGAGCGCTGGTCGGCGCAATGGATCACGCGCCCTGGTCCGCCAACCGATCTGTTTAGTGCCGCCTTGGATCCTTTGCTGAAAGAATACGGCGTCTATAAATTCAGGAAGTCGTTTTTGTTGAAGGAAAAGCCAACCTCTTTTGTTGTTCATGTGTCAGGCGATAATCGTTATCAGCTTTTTGTCAACGGAAACTATGTCTCGCAAGGGCCTGCGCGGGGTGACCTGTATTTTTGGAACTTCGAGACAGTAGATATTGCCCGCTTTTTGGTGGTGGGTAACAACACCATTGCGGCGGTGGTGTGGAATGACGGACCAAAGAAACCAGAAGCGCAAGTCTCTTACGTTACGGGTTTCATTTTGCAGGGGAATACTTTACGCGAAGAGATGGTCAACACGAACGCCTCCTGGAAGGTTACCCGCGATGAGGGATATAGACCCCTGCGTGCAAGTGTGCCGGGGTATTACGTTGCGGGGCCGGGTGAACTTTTGGACATGCGCAAAAGTGTAAGCGGATGGACACGGCCAACCTATGATGATTCCAATTGGTCACGTGCGCGTGAGATTGGGCCTGGCATACCCAAGCCCGCCTCAGTGAATTCCACCGGGTGGATGCTGGTCCCGTCGCGGATTCCTCAAATGGAAATGAGGGTTCAGCGAATGTCTGCGACTCGAAAAGCGGAAGGAGTAATGGTTCCGGCTAATTTTCCGGCAGAACGAACTACGGTAACGATACCCGCGAATACAAGAGCCGCGATCATCCTTGACCAGGGTTTCTTGACGAATGCTTATCCGACGCTGGTGTTCAGCAAAGGAAGCGATGCTTCGATTTCACTTGGCTACGCCGAGGCGTTCTACGTTCACGACGGCGAGAACATTAGCGGCAATTGGATTCCTACGCTTCCCAAGGGCAACCGCAACGACATCGATGGTAAGATATTTCTCGGAAAACGCGACAGCGTAATCGCAGACGGAAGTTTGAACCAGGAGTATACGCCGCTCTGGTGGCGAACATACCGCTACATCGTCCTAACTGTCGAA
>CAZIAG010000547.1:1566-2734 GCA_964537375.1 uncultured Roseivirgaceae bacterium | reverse complement strand
GGTAACCCCGGACTCGTCAACGACACTGTAATGATTTACGTTATCTACGTCGGACCACTCGATGTCAATATGTGGTGAACTCAACGGAAAGAGGGCCCCGGTTGGCTTGGCGACATGTGTAACCGTAAGTTCTTTTTCATAGACATCCTGCCCACGGGTGACGGTGACTTTTACATTCCCTTCCGTCTCTCCCCAATCCACCGTGATCTTGTGCGTTCCCTGACCCGATGTAATCGCTGCACCTGAAGGTACCGACCATTCATAGGTTGCGTCCGCCAGTTGATTGGTGCTGAACTCGATCCCTTGCTGATTCTTCTCGACGATCGATGGCCCGTTCAGCGAAAGCTCGGTAAACGCCTGGTACACCCGCACGTATTCGACTTCCATTCGGGCCAGGCTCAATGCGGGATCGATGCCATTTCTTAATCCGCCCGTCTCGTATTGCGGATCGCTCCCGAGCCCACCGCCCATCGCGATGTTCATGATGATAAAGAACGGATTGGTGAACGGCCATGTGCTGGTATTTTTTGTAGTCGGATTATACGTGTAGTAATTGTCGCCGTCCACATAGAACACCAGTTTCTCCGGTGTCCACAGGAGTTCAAAGGTATGAAACTCGCTGTTAAGTGTGCTTACCTGGGTTGTCCCTTTGTTTTGGGTGTCGCCGAAACTGGACGGGGTATGGATTGCCGAAAGAACTGTCCCCGGCCATTTTCCCACGTGTTCCATGACATCGATCTCTCCACTGGCCGGCCATCCCACGGAGGTCACATTATCGCCGAGCATCCATAACGCAGGCCACGTCCCCGATCCTTCAGGCAGCTTCGCCTTCCAGACAAACCGGCCATAGGTGAAACTCTTTTTACCCTGAGACTTCACACGTGCGGAAGTCCACTCACCACCGTTTCCTTTCCGCGCCTCGATAATGAGTTTGCCACCCTCCACACGAACGTTCTCGGCATTGTTGGTATAGTACTGTACTTCCTGGTTGCCCCAACCATTGTCTCCGTGGCCGATATCGTAGGTCCAGTTCGCTGGATCAGGAGCGCCGTCCGTTTCAAATTCGTCAGACCACACCAGGTCAATATAGTCGTCCTGCGCCCACAACGCCTGGCTCACCAACAAGGGCAGGATACACAAAAATTTTCTCATTGGGTGAATGTTAAGG
>CAZIAG010000547.1:1101-1556 GCA_964537375.1 uncultured Roseivirgaceae bacterium | reverse complement strand
TGTTAAGGGAGGGAGCATTGGAGCCCCCTCCTGTATTCAAGATACTTATAACAACTCGAAATCGTCAATAAAGAATATTCCCCCCGTGTAAATGGCCTCGCCGCCGATTTGAATGACGATCTGGTCGTAGTCTTCACGGTCAGCAGCAGATGAAAAATCGAAAGTCAGCTCCACCCATTTATTCAGTTCAGCAACCGGTTGGATCACTTCCGTTTGGGTCGTCCACGCATTGCCACCAAGTTCACGGTTCTGTAGCTTGACCGAAACTTGCTTCTGAAGCGTCTTGTACGACTGCCAATCCTCGGCCGCCTCTGTCGTGAAGTCATTGTAATCCGGGATAAAGACTTTTAATCGGAACACGTGACGGTCCCGCAGATCCATCTTGTAATCGTGGCGGATCTGGATATTCGCAAAGGCTGCTCCAGGACCATCCGCTTTTACGTATTTCCCGACAT
>CAZIAG010000547.1:0-1091 GCA_964537375.1 uncultured Roseivirgaceae bacterium | reverse complement strand
CTGACCGGGGCAACCTCAGGATGACCTTCCAGACCTACATCATAATCGGTAATGAGCGCGATGTTGACATAGCAAAGTTCCAACTCACGTGCTAAAATTACCTCCGGATACTGGGTCATATTAATGACCTCCCAGCCATGGCTTTGGTATTCCCACCGGTGCCGGGTTGTCGTACCCTTCATCCAGGGATCCACCACTGTCATCGAAGAACACCAGGTTTCCCGACCCGTCGAAGTTCTCGTGCATGTCCTCGATCTTGTACTCCGGTGGATCGACTGGCCGCGTATAGCCCTTACGTATCAGCTTGTGATACCAGGCATTCGCCGGATTATTCCCTTGAATGAAACGCAAGTGCATCTCATTCTCGTCAATCGAAATAATTTCATAGGTGCTCGTGCCGACGTAATAACCCAGGAAGCTTCCGTTGATCGTCAGGGTCCACTTCCCTTCCGACTCGGTGAGCGCCCACGTAGCATTCGCCGGGGGATCGTAAGGGGCAAGCCAGTCGTTCCCTCCTGCCTCCTGAACGGCGCCGGGAAATACACCAGGTCCGAAATCGGCGTTTGAATACACATCGCCATTTGTCACGTGTGTGTATGAGAAGCCAGCGAGCTTGAACGTGAACTCATCATCGTAGATGCCTTTGCCTTCCTTGTCACCGGGAGGCGCTGACCACCAGATGGGATCCATCTGATCAGAAGGACCAATACCCATGTGACCGGGCGTCTCCTTGTCGATTATCCAGGTCTTTCCGTCCAGGGCGTCTGGACCACCGGTGAGGAAGTTGTACTCCGGAATGTCGAGCATAAGGGGATTGGTCTCGGCAATACTCACGACCTTCTGAGCCGATGCACTTCCGCCCTTGGCCATGATCGTCAGCGTAACGGTGTAATCTCCTTTCACTGGGTAGGCCGCCTGGACCTGGTTGCCGCGGGCAGATGTACCATTACCAAAATCCCAAACCGCAATAAATCCCGGGGAAGTATTGGTGAAGTGAATGATGTTCGGATTAGCGTCGTCTGGAGTAGCGGTAAACGTTACCTCCTGACTTGTAGGTACAGGACCTAATTCGGCTTCAACTTCATCCGGAC
>CAZIAG010000546.1:0-2744 GCA_964537375.1 uncultured Roseivirgaceae bacterium | reverse complement strand
CTCGACTACAGCCGTATTGTGTCGGGGAATTTTAAGCTTGGGCGGGAATCATTCCGACTCTTCTACGTCGTCAAGGAGGTTGAGGCGTCAATGCGTGTTCAGGCAGAGCGAAAGAACTTGACTTTCGTCCTTAATACCGAAAACGCGGCGGACTATACCCTTTGCGGGGACCCGTTCCGTCTGCGGCAAATCCTCTACAACCTGCTTGGCAATGCCGTAAAGTTCACGCATCACGGTTTCATCAAGCTCGCTGTGAAGACGTTCGAAGAGCCCGATCGTGTCCGTTGCAGTTTCGAGATTACGGACACCGGTATCGGCATGGAGCACCACGACCTGGAGAAAATATTCGGACAATTCGAGCAAATTGAAACTGCTGCGACGAGGCAATATGGTGGTACCGGACTCGGGCTGACCATCGTGAAAGCGCTCATCGACGCACAGCATGGTGTGCTCGACGTCTCAAGCAAGCCGGGAATCGGATCATCGTTTAAGGTCGACCTTCGCTTCGACAAGGACGTCGAACGATCAGCGAGAAGGATCATCTACGACAAACAGGAGCTCCCCATACCCTCTGGGTCAATGGTCCTTGCGGTAGACGACGATCCCCTGATCCTTCGGCTTGCCGCAATGATCCTCAAGAAACACAATATTCCCTTTGAAACATTTCCGAACGCGCATGCCATCTTGTCGTTCACACCAAAACAACAAGTGACAACCATCTTCCTCGACATTCGGATGCCTGACCTGAACGGCATCGATCTATGCCACCAACTGCGCGAACGCTATGGGCAAGAGACGCGTTTCATAGCCTTAACTGCGCAGGCCTTGCCTGACGAACAGGAGAACCTGCTTCGCGAAGGTTTTGACGGCGTCTTGGCCAAACCGTTCCACGAACAGGAACTCGTCGCCGCGATAACACATCAGGAGGAGCCGGAGCCGGTCGAAGAAGAGGAAGAATATCCGAATCTGGAGCCGCTGCGCCGAATGACGATGGGCGACGAAGAATTATTCCAGTCCATTGTAACACAACTGCTTGATGAGACTATTGAAGACCTCGAACGGATTGAGGATCACCGCGAAAACTTCCGCACCGACCAGGTACGAGAAACCGTCCATAAACTAGCCGGAAGACTGGCGCAGGTGGGATTGCTTGCCCTGGGCATAAAACTGCGCACCCTTGAAAAGCAGATCGTTATGGGCCATCCGCTTTCCGAAATGAATGAAGAAATCGACAACCTGATGGACAACGTCAGACGCGCCCTGGCCCAGATTCGCCTAACGGCAACGTATTCTCTAAATTAAAATGCATGACGAGTTCGGGTTCAGGAAATCAAACGTAATCTTTTCGTGTGGCAAGAGAATCTACTGAACCTTGAACGCTAAACCCAGAACCTTAAATCTTAGGCATCTCCACATGCGATACGACACGAATGCCCGGCGTTTTCCACAGCATCCGTTCATTGAATCCCATACTTTTCCATCTTGAGATAAAGCGTCTTCCGGTCAATATTCAGAATCCGCGCTGCCTTGGATTTATTGTGTCGCACTTCCTGGAGCGTTTTGACAATCATTTCGCGTTCGTGCACTTCCTGGAGCGCTTTGAGATCGTAGACCGGCGGCGTCTTTTCCCGCTTTGCCCGACTGGCACTCTCGATCATCTCCTCGGGAATTGCATCGAGCGTTATCGTATCGCCGTGACTAAGCAGCACAGCGCGCTTCACGACGTTTTTCATCTCGCGAAGGTTTCCCGGCCAATCGTAGTCTTCAAAAACGGCAAGGACCTGGGGATGAAAAGCACGGACCTCTTTGCCCAATTCAGCATTGGCGGCTCTCCGAAAGTGGTCGAGAAACTCGTAGAGGTCTTCCGTTCCGCGTTCCTTCACCGAGGGCACGTTCAGCTTGAACTCGTTCAGGCGATGATAGAGGTCCTCACGGAACTCTCCGCGGCGTACACTTTCCGCCAGGTCCTCATTTGTCGCCGTGACGATACGAACATCCACTTTCACTTCGCGGTTGCTTCCAATAGGTTGAATGACTCGTTCCTGGATTGCGCGCAACAATTTCACCTGGACTTCATAAGACAGGTTGCCGACCTCATCGAGGAAGATGGTGCCCTTGTTCGCCGCCTCAAACTGTCCGACCTTATCCAGCACAGCGCCCGTGAATGCGCCCTTGACGTGACCGAACAACTCACTACCGGCCAGTTCTTTTGACAACGCGCCACAGTCTACAGCAACAAAGGGACCGTTGGCCCTGGGACTCAGCTGATGGATACGTCGGGCTACATTTTCTTTACCCGTTCCGCTCTCCCCTTCAATGATAACCGACATATTCGTCGGCGCAACCAGTCGTATAAATTTGTAGAGTTCAGTAGCCGCATGGCTTTTTCCTTCAACGTATTCGTCTTCAGGAACGGGATCATGATCCGGCCTTGGCCTTGCCAGCGCCTGCTGAACGATCATCAGCAATTCATCCGGATTCACCGGCTTTGTGATATACTCGAAAGCGCCGGACTTAATTGCTTTTACGGCTGTGCGAATGTCGTTGAAGCTCGTCATAATCACCACGGGTACGGTAGCGCTCATTCGCCTGACCTCGTGAAGTACGTCCATCCCGGTAAGGTCAGGAAGCCGGTAATCAACGATGGCGAGATCGAACGATTGAGTGCTGAACGTTCGCAGGCCATCCTTTCCGCGACTTGCAAGGACGACCTTATGACCATTCCGGCTAAGGAATCCTTCGAG
>CAZIAG010000545.1:0-2748 GCA_964537375.1 uncultured Roseivirgaceae bacterium | reverse complement strand
AGCGTCGAAGAGCATTAGCAACCGCGCCCTGATAATCAGGTCCCTCGCGGGCGGAAGTTCCCCACTTCATTACCTTTCCGAAGCCAACGATACCCAATTGATGATGCGGCTCATCCATTCGGAGGAGCCAGTCATCGACGTTGAAGACGCAGGCACAACCATGAGGTTCCTCACTGCCTACTTTGCCATCACCAACAAGAAGAAAACGGTTACGGGTACCGAACGAATGAAGGAACGCCCGATTGGAATTCTGGTCGACGCCTTACGTACGTTAGGTGCCGAAGTTGATTATGCTGAAAAAGAGGGCTTCCCACCTATCCGTACACATGGGTTCCCCAAGCAAAAGACATCGACACTGCGGATAAGAGGCGATGTAAGCAGTCAGTTTATTTCCGCGCTTATGATGGTGGGCCCCATCCTTCCCAATGGACTCAAGCTAATCCTTGAGGGTAAGGTGGGCAGTCGACCCTATATTGACATGACCGCAGCGATCATGAAACATTTTGGCGTTCGTACAGTCGTGGAGGGCAACGAAATCCTGATTGACCAACAACTCTATCGCCCAACCGCGTTCACCGTTGAATCTGACTGGTCCGCCGCCAGTTATTGGTATGCCTTCACCGCATTGGCGACGGATGCCGAAGTGTTTTTACCACGCCTTCATCTTGACTCCATCCAGGGCGACCGCGTCATCGCACAGCTTATGGAGTCGCTGGGTGTCCGGAGCCGCGCAACGCCCGACGGACAACTGCACCTGACAAAAGGTGATACGCAGCCTAAGATCAGCTGGGACTTCACCCATTGCCCCGACCTTGCCCAAACAGTGGCGGTTGTTTGTGCTGCAAAGGGTGTTACAGGGACCTTTACGGGCTTGGAGAGCCTAAGGATCAAGGAGACTGATCGGATCGCGGCACTGCAAACAGAGCTCAAGAAGATTGGCGCAGAACTCCTGGAACAGGACAACCAATGGACACTAAAGCCTTCCGCAACGCTTCCGGAAAGAGCACAGTTCCACAGCTACAAAGATCACCGTATGGCCATGGCATTCGCACCCCTCGCTACAAGAATGGACGTTGTCATCGATGACCCGATGGTCGTGAGAAAATCATACCCCGCCTACTGGGACGATCTGCGAACAATTGGATTCAAGGTCGGCGGCTAAGACAGGCATGGCGGCAACCTGCAACAAGAGGGACTAAGCGATGATGGCGGTCTGCCCAACTAATAAAACAACGCGCAGAGCACACAGAGAAAAGACCCTCTCTATAAAAACTCTGTGACCCCGCGCGTATTTCTTAACCAACCTCAACCGGTTGGAGTATCTGATTGGGGATTCTGACGCAAAACGTCGTTCCTTTACCCGGCTCTGACGAAACGTCGATCTTCCCCTGCAGTTTCTCAACTGTGTCCCTAACAATGAAGAGCCCAAGTCCGGTTCCCTGAGATTCGTTCGTCGCCCGGAAAAACAGATCGAATATCTTATGCTGATATTCCGGCGCGATCCCTATTCCATTGTCGGTACAGCAAAGTACGCAATTTTCGTCGTCAATAGAAACGGAAATATGGATGAACGGTTCGCTTTTGAGGGGATCGCGATACTTGATCGCGTTCGAAATCAAATTGGCCAGAACGGTCTTGATCCTTACCGCATCGGAATACAATACCGATGTTCCGTCAATGTTGACCTGTACCTCAATATTGAATCCCTCGTAGAGCGTACGGACTTTTGCCAATTCCTCGGAGACAATGGATTTCATGTCCACTTCTTGCCGCTGCCCGGCCAATTTTTCATTTCTGAAAAACCCATTGATCTCCTCAAGATAGCCGTCGAGCTTCATAAGGCTGGTTTTCACCAATTCCAGGTACTGCACCCTTTCTTTATCGGTCGACTGTTGTGCAAGGTTCACCAGACTGAGCGCGGACATCAAGGGGGCCTTCAGGTCGTGTGCGGTCTTGAAGATCATCTGATCGAGCTGGCTATTCGCCCTGACGAGTTCATGCTCCCTCACCTTTCGTTCAGTAATGTCATGCAGGCGAAAAGCCCATGCGGCTTGAGCACTGCCAGGAAAAATTCTCGATATGGAGACCTCCATCCAGACGATCCGTTCCCCTGCCAATTCAATAGGGATTTCTCTCTTGATCGCGTTGGATAAAGGAAGTCGCTGATCCAAGTCGTATGTGATCTCCTGGCCGAGGAGGTCGGGGATCCTGCGTCCTGCAATATCAGTCGGAACGCGTCCGAACAAATCCGCGGCCGAAGTTGAGCCATAGATGATCTGGAAGTCATCATCGGTCACGATAACAACATCGTCCGACCTTTCGATCAACTCCTGAAAAATCGCGTTATGGTTCGTCAGCCAACTATTCACAAAACAGAGACGTTCCGAATTAAGGAACCGCCTCAAATCAATATAGCCATGCTTTTCAACTGGCTGGATACTTTCAGGTTTGAGGCATCCACGGTCCCTTGATTCAATTCAAATTTCAACCGACCGTCTACAACCTTCAAATTGATACAGCTACCCTTCTGACCGAGCCCATTGGCGTCGGTGATCGTGAGTACGGGCTTGCCGGTGGTCACTGCCCTTACTTCGTCAAAGTTTCGGCTTTTTGTTTTACCGATGTAAACCACCTGACAAGATGCGGCTTCCTCGGGATTCGACAATTGCCGGATCACATACTTTTTTGCGCCTTTTGGTTTGCCATCGTACCATTCTTTCAATGTTTTGTAGACATTGTCTTCGCCCA
>CAZIAG010000544.1:0-2755 GCA_964537375.1 uncultured Roseivirgaceae bacterium | reverse complement strand
ATTCCTTTATTTTCATTTTTTTCATTTTCAACCATTTACAAGATGAACAACGTTCGTCAATGGTTCACCATGCCATTCAAAATGGTGCGGCTACCAGGTGTAGCGGCTTGTCCTATGTTTAACCAGGCTTTTTGGAAATTGCGGCTCGAATGAACCCTTCCCCCATAGCGGTCATGAAAGAGTAGGTTGGGTATGTACTTTTCGAAAACTTTTATCAGCAATAATACCTCAGTCTGTCGAATCCTAATTTCAAAAATAACCTACCTACCTACCCATATTCTCTTCTTTTCGAACAACTAAGAGTTTTTTACCTTGCATTCTGATAGACGTCGATATCACCCTAGCCAAAGGCAACCCTGATTCTTGTTTTAGGTTTTTTATGTCTGCTACAGAGTGAGAAGCTTTGAGGCATGGTTGGCGTCATTGGGTCATAGAATAAATGGACAGGACCACCAAGGAGTATATTGCAGAAATGATTTGCGGTGACGATCGGGAAAAGCATCCCGTCTATCGCAGTTCCAGTTATCTCACTAGGTTTTTTCAAGACATCGGAATCAATCAAGTGCACGATGGGTCGACACGCAAATGGTGGACGTTAGCCATACTGGATACCCTCAGTCCGGACGACCTTCAAAAGGTGATTCTCAGACTGGCCTCACCGAAGCTGTATGGAGGCGACCGTGCGCAGATTCACATGGCGTTGTCAACTTTGAACCAAATCCTTTCCATGGAGGGACTTAAGATCAGGCTTGACGGCGTTCAACCAACTATCATTCGCGAGACGCCAAACTTCAATTTCAATGAGGAAGAGATCGAACGCGAACTTAAACCCTTACCTCCGCCGGACTTCGATTCCTTGGCACTCGAGCCAGGTCTTGCTGAAATACTTCATCGCAGGTGGAGCGAGATTCAACGGTGCATCGACAACGGGGCCACGCTCAGTGCTGTCATTATGATGGGAAGCATGCTTGAGGGTTTTCTGCTGGGCACAATGCAACGGTTCCCAAAAATTGCTAACACGGCCCGTAATTCACCCACCAAGGATGGTCATGTTAAGCATTTTGCCGACTGGTCGTTGAGTGAAATGATAGATGTCTCGCACGAAGTCGGCTGGATACACCTTGACGTAAAGAAATTTAGCCACGCTCTTAGAGATTTCAGAAATCTTATTCACCCGTATCAACAACTTGCGTTGGCTACGTATCCAGACCAAGATACTTGCAAAATATCCTGGCTCGTTGTTCAGGCCGCTTGTAGTGATATCGCGGAATGGGTCAAGCGAAACAGGACGCAACAGAGGTCCTATTGACCAGATCGGCAACTTTTTCTACCTTGCCCGGTTCCAATACCCCATGACTGCACAACAACTCAAAGACCTTGAATCGCGACTCTGGAAAGCAGCGGATGACCTCAGGGCAAATTCGAAACTGACAGCCACGGAATATTCTTTCCCGGTGCTCGGGTTGATCTTCCTACGCCATGCCTACAGGAGGTTTATGGATGCAAAGGAAAAGATCGAGGCTGAACTCCCTGTCCATCCGAAACGCGGGCGCAGAGCCGTAAACAAGGACGACTTCCAGACAGCCAAAGCGATCTTCCTGCCGGAGAAAGCCAGGTGGGATTTTCTCGCCTCGCTACCCGAAGCCGAAGACATTGGAGAGGCCATCGACAATGCCATGCGCAGTATCGAACAGGAATACGAAGTTCTCACTGGGGTCCTGCCCAAGAGTTACACGTTGTTCGAAAAGGATCTCCTCCACCGGCTGGTGCGGATTTTCAATACCGAGGAACTGGACAAGCTTCCCGGCGACGTGTTTGGGAGGATCTATGAATACTTCCTGAATGAGTTCGCGAAAAGCGGAGCGCAGGAAGGTGGGGAATTTTTCACACCGCCATCCCTGGTAAATACTATCGTGGCGATCATAGAACCCGATCACGGCGTAGTCCTCGACCCTGCATGTGGTTCCGCCGGCATGTTTGTACAGACCGGCCATTTCATTGAGGAGGCCGGAGAGAACCCATCCAGCAAGGTGACGTTCTTTGGGCAGGAGAAAACCGAAACGAACACCAAACTGGCCAAGATGAACATTGCCGTTCATGGCTTGGATGCGAACATCGTGGAGGGGAATACATTTTACGACGACAAGCACGACCTCGTTGGCCAGTGTGATTTCGTCATGGCCAATCCGCCGTTCAACGTCGATGGCGTGGATAAGAACAAGGAAAGCGTAAAGAATGATCCACGCCTGCCGTTCGGCTTGCCCAAGAACGATAACGCCAACTATCTGTGGATACAGTACTTCTACTCCTACCTGAACGAGAATGGCCGGGCCGGATTTGTGATGGCTTCCTCCGCTTCCGATGCCGGACATAGTGAGCGCGAGATTCGCGAGAAGTTGGTTAAGACCGGCGCGGTAGATGTAATGGTTTCTATCGGACCAAAATTCTTTTACACCCGATCATTGCCGTGTACGCTTTGGTTTTTTGATCGCGCAAAGGAGCGGGACGAGAACCGAAAGGACAAAACACTGATGCTTGATCTTCGCGATGTATACAGGAAGGTGTCATCCAACCTCCACGATTTCACCGAAGAGCAGCTCAAGAATATCAGGGCGATCGTGGGGCTATATCGAGGCAATGATACCCACTACAAAAAGGCGATCAGCGACTACAAAAGCGAAATAGAAGGGGGCCTTGCAAAGGCTAGCGAGATTTACGCACAACTGCTTGATACGAAAGAACTCGCCAGCGAATC
>CAZIAG010000543.1:0-2773 GCA_964537375.1 uncultured Roseivirgaceae bacterium | reverse complement strand
GGCCAATAGCCCGTGTCCCTACGCTTGAGCCAAACTTGTTGAATGCAATGATCATAGGATAGTATAACGCAAGGTAATAAAAAAAGTGCCCGGTCCTACCATAATTCGTCCCCCACCTGATCAGCGCCGTAAAAAAACTCAAAATCGTCGGGGCGGGTCGATAGGGAAGTCAGGATTTCCTGATAGTCGACCGGCACATCGGTGTTGATCCGCATGAAAGCAAATGTTCCATTCCAGCGATAGCCTCGTGTGACTGTGGTCGCCGATGCCGTGCAACGAAGAAAATGTGACCCCGAATAGATCAGCAACTCGCCGGCATTCCGACGTATGAATTCAGATGTGACGAACAGTCCGTTACCCATTCCTTCACCGCTTGTGACTTGGGCTTCTATACAACGAGCAACCGCCTGCATCTCGTTCAGGTGCTTGAATTTGCTTTTAGGATTCCGCGTGAGCGATTGGTGTATACCGATCCCAGTATCGCCGACGATAAGGCGAACCTCCCTCCTTTGAGGAAAAAACTGGGCACTGGCCCAGCCGTATGGCATCCCAGAATGATTGAGTGCATTGTCGAACAACTCGGTCAGGCAAAAGTCCAGCATTTCGAGCACAGCGCGGTCGGCATTGACATTCCTAACAATAGCCACAACCCGGCGAAGCAAGTTGTGATAGAAATCATTGCGACCTTTGTCGTTGGTGACCTCGTGATTTCCGTAAAGTGTCCTCCACCCGACCACCTCTGAAAATCTTCCTCATAGTCCATCCCAATCAATTTGAAAAAGTCGATCCTGCTTGCGTACCGAGCCCTGGCCGAATCTTTTTCTAAATTCAAAACCTTACCTTTAACCTGGATACCCCTCCCGCGCAAATGAATCACCAAAGTGGACACCAACAGCAACATATCGGCGTAGAGCATCGAGTAAGTATCAAGATCAATTAAGATGAAGACCGTGTCAGCAGGCCTGGCCTGAAATGCGGGCGCCAGGTCCCGAACGAGCTCGGGGTGTGAACGATACTTCCTGAATTCGATATTTAATTCTATTGTCGCCAACCCTCACCCCACCAACCAATCCGCCATCAGCTCCGCCTGCCGCAGTACCGTTTCCACAGCCTTCTGTTGTTTGTCCGGCGGATACTTGTATTTGTTAAGCGTGCGGCGTACAAGCACCATCAACTTCGCCCGGGCACTTTCCTTCACCGCCCAGTCGATCGTCGCATTGCTTTTCACTTTTTCAGCAATTTCCCTCGCGATATGGCGTAAGGTCTCATCACCGAGTACCTGCACCGCGCTATCATTGGTTTCGAGTGCGTCGTAAAATGCAAGCTCGTCGGCACGCAGACCCAGATCTTCTCCGCGCTTGTCGGATTCCCTCACTTCGCGTGCGAGGTCGATGAGTTCCTGGATAATCTCCGCCGTCGACAACAGGTTGTTCTGATACCGGCGCATGGCATCTTCCAGCATCTCGAGGAGTTTGCGGCTCCTGACCAGGTTGGTCTTCAAGCGACTCTTGATTTCGTCGTTGAGAATCTTCCGCAACAACTCCAGCGCGAGGTTCTGGTGCTTCATGCCCTTGATCTCCAGAAGGAACTCTTCCGACAGGATCGATATCTCCGGCTTGCGGATGCCCGCGGCATCGAATATATCGACAACCTGGTCAGAGCTCAGCGCGGAATCCACAATACGTTTGATTACCGAATGGTAATCTTCATCCCTGCCCTCCCCCGCGTCACCTTCAAACTTAACGAGCCGGGCGCGAACAGCCTGGAAGAACGCGACCTCCTCCTTGTGCCTGAGGGCATCCTCATGCGGCATCGCCAGTGCCAGCGCCTGACCGAGCATTGACACTTCCCGGGAGAAACGCTCCTTCCCTTTGTCGAGGCCAAGGATGTGTTCTTCGGCTTGAAGTATAATCGAAAGCTTCTCCTGTGGTGGCGCAGAAAAAAAGCGCTTGTAGTTGAAGCCTACGCCGGGATAGTTGTCATAATAGGCAGTGGGTTCTTCGGCCACGATGTCCTTGTATGACCGGCTTTCTTCAAAGAACATCTGTCGCACCACCTCCAGCTTCTCAAGCAGAGACTCTGCCGCGCGCGCCTGCACCTCGGTCGGATCACCTTTACCACCGGAATCGGAATAGAAGGCTAGGGCCTTCTTCAGATCGGAACCGATACCCAGGTAGTCGACCACGAGACCACCGGGCTTGTTTTTAAAAACCCTGTTTACGCGCGCAATGGCCTGCATGAGGTTGTGGCCGCGCATAGGCTTATCGATATACAGCGTGTGCATACTCGGGGCGTCGAAGCCTGTTAGCCACATATCCCGGACGATGACGAGCTTCAATGGATCATCGGGGTCCTTCATCCGGTCGGCGAGTGCCCGGCGCTGACCTTTCGTCGTGTGGTGCTGCGACATCTTCGGGCCATCGGAACTTACGGCGGTCATCACTACCTTAATCGCGCCTTTACCAAGGTCGTTGTCATGCCACTCGGGCCGGAGGTTCCGGATCTCCTCGTAAAGGTCGGCGGCAATGCGGCGGCTCATACACACAATCATGCCTTTTCCTTCAAATACCGACTGCCGTTCTTCAAAATGATTGACAATATCTCTTGCCAGGTTATGCAGGCGTTCCGGGTGACCGACGATGGACTCCAGTTTTGTCCACTTCACCTTGGCGCGCTCGCTCTCCGTGATCTCGTCGTCTTCCTCCAGTTCGCGGTCGAACTCCTCTATAAGTTTCCTACCTTCTTCGCTCAGGGTGACCTTCGCCAGCCGGCT
>CAZIAG010000542.1:0-2774 GCA_964537375.1 uncultured Roseivirgaceae bacterium | reverse complement strand
CCACCGTCTCCCTGTCCTGCGCCATAAAGGCGGTCACGTTAGAGAACCTCAGGCCTTTGCCGTGGCGAACGTGGAAGTAGTTGTTTCCGCGTTCGAACCTGCCGGAACATATGCGCATGAACGCAATACGGTTCCTGTGTTTGGGATCCATGTTGGCGTGTATCTTGAAGACGAACCCGGTAAATTTCTCTTCAACGGGTTCCACTATGCGCATAGTGGTCTCCCGAGGAACAGGCGCGGGCGCGATCCGAATGAACGTGTCCAAAAGTTCTTTTACACCGAAGTTGTTGACGGCACTTCCGAAGAAGACAGGAGCAACCTTACCCTCGAGATATTCGCCTACGTTGAAGTCGGGATACACGCCTTCGATCAACTCGACATCTGCCCTCAACTGAGCAGCGGGACCTTCTCCTACATGCTTTTCAACCGTTGTCTCATTAATATCAGCAATTTCGATCCCTTCCTCGACCGTGGTCTTGCTGGGGGTACACAAGTGCAGGCTCTTTTGATAGAGGGAATAAACACCTTTAAACGTCTTACCCATTCCGATAGGCCAGCTAAGCGGCCGCACTTTGATGCCGAGCTTGCTCTCAATTTCGTCGAGCAGTTCAAACGGGTCCCTTCCCTCCCGGTCGAGCTTGTTGATGAAGCAGATCACGGGCGTATTTCGCATCCGACAAACTTCCATCAACTTCTCAGTTTGTATTTCCACGCCCTTTACGCAATCGATGACCATGATCACACTGTCCACTGCGGTGAGTGTCCGGTAAGTGTCTTCGGCAAAGTCCTGGTGTCCAGGGGTATCGAGCAGGTTGATCTTGGTATCCTTGTATTCGAAGCCCATGACGGAAGTGGCCACCGAGATACCCCTTTGCTTCTCAATTTCCATCCAGTCAGACCGCGCATGGTCCTTGATCTTGCTGGATTTTACCGCCCCGGCTTTATGAATAGCGCCACCAAAAAGCAGCAGCTTTTCCGTCAGCGTGGTTTTTCCAGCATCCGGGTGGCTGATGATTCCGAATGTTCTGCGCCTTGCTATTTCCTGCTCTAATCCCATATGGCTGCTTCTGCCGTTTGAATAATGGTCGCAAAAGTAGCAAAATGTTGATGTTGGGCGGCATTTTGTCGCAGTTTGCTAAATTGAACATCAAACGCCACATTATGGAATACCGACGACTCGGAAGGACAAATTGGAAGGTTAGTGAGGTGGGCTACGGGATGTGGGGATTAGCCGGTTGGACTGGAACGGACCAGCAAGAAGTGCAGACTGCCCTGGAGCTTTCTGTGGAGTTGGGTTGTAACTTCTTTGATACAGCCTGGGGCTATGGCGCCGGAAAGAGCGAACGGGTGCTGGGTGAATTGATCAGGAAACACGGAGCTTCGCGAAGGCTGTATCACGCCACGAAGATCCCTCCCAAAAATTTCAAATGGCCGAGTAAGTCCAGCTATACGTTGGACGAATGCTTCCCCGCAGCGCACATTATCGAATACACCGAAAAGAGCTTAAGCAATCTTGGTGTCGACTGCATTGACTTACAGCAGTTCCACGTTTGGGAGGACGGTTGGGCTGACCAGGATGAATGGAAGATAGCCGTCGACAAACTCAAACGCGACGGGAAGATACGGTTCATTGGCGTTAGCGTGAATCGTTGGGAACCTGACAACGCGCTCAAAACCCTTGAAACTGGCCTCATCGACACGGTGCAGGTGATCTACAATATCTTCGACCAGGCGCCGGAGGACAACTTGTTTCCACTCTGTAGGAAACTGGACATAGGTGTCATTGCTCGTGTGCCTTTCGATGAGGGAAGTCTGACGGGTACGCTGACCAAGGACACACAATTCCCCAAAGATGACTGGAGGTCAACGTACTTTGTGCCGGAGAACCTGGAGGCCAGCGTTGAAAGGGCGGACGCCTTGAAGCCATTGATTCCCCAGGGCATGTCGATGCCGGAAATGGCTCTTCGATTTATCCTTTCCAATGACAACGTGCACACGGTGATTCCTGGAATGCGAAAGGTCGGACACGTAGAAAAGAACCTCGGGACGAGCGATGGCCATGGTCTGGACAAAGCACTCCTGATGAAACTGAAGGAACATCGCTGGGACCGAGTCCCGACCTCCTGGTCACAATAATGGCCCCTCCCCCGGAATCTAGCAGGAAATCGGCCTTTTGAAGGGTGACAATATTCTGTCAATGTGTCACCTTTTTCCCTGCTGGCATAGGGCTTGATCAGTTGCAGGTACAATTTTTAATGAATACAACGACTAATTAACGAAAGGATAAATCATGGGCAAGATCATTGGAATAGACTTAGGTACTACCAACTCCTGCGTGGCGGTCATGGAGGGTAACGAACCCGTTGTGATTCCCAATAGCGAGGGAAGACGGACCACCCCATCGGTGGTTGCGTTTCTCGATGATGGGAAAGGTGAACGCAAAGTGGGTGACCCGGCAAAACGCCAGGCTATCACGAACCCGAAGAACACGGTTCAGTCGATCAAGCGCTTTATGGGCAAGAAGTACGACGATGTGCCGGGAGAAATGAAGATGGTCTCCTACCAGGTTGAGCGTGGGAATAACGACACGGTACGTGTACGCATCGGTGATCGTTTGTATACCCCTCAGGAGATTTCGGCGATGATCCTGCAAAAGATGAAGGCTACCGCCGAGGATTATCTCGGTACGACGGTATCTGAAGCTGTGATCACGGTGCCTGCGTATTTCAATGATGCTGAGCGCCAGGCCACCAAGGAGGCCGGGCAAATTGCCG
>CAZIAG010000541.1:0-2774 GCA_964537375.1 uncultured Roseivirgaceae bacterium | reverse complement strand
GCCGAAGCACATTGGGAAGGTTGGCATTGAGTGTATTTCCGGTACCGGTGTAATCCATGTAATAACGCTTGTCGTCGGTCAAGCGATAGTATGACGCATTGTCGATTCCCTTGAACGATAGGGTAGGCCCCATATGATTACCTTCCGCCGTGTGATTGTACACAACATCCAGGATTACTTCGATTCCTGCCCGGTGAAATGCCTTTACCATTTCCTTGAATTCCAACACTTGTTCTCCGGTTACGCCGGTTGCCGAATATCCCGCATCGGGGGCAAAGTACCCAATGGTGTTGTAGCCCCAGTAGTTAGACAGGCCCTTATCGGTCAGGTGTTTATCCTTGATGAAATGATGGACGGGCATCAGCTCGACAGCGGTGACGCCCAGCCGGGTCAGGTATTCGATTGTTGCCGGATGGGCCATCGCTGCATAAGTCCCGCGGATTTCCTCAGGTATATCAGCGTGCAGCCTGGTGAATCCCTTCACGTGTGTTTCGTAAATTACTGACTTATGGTATGGAACTTTTGGCCGGGTATCATCTTCCCAATTGAAGGCGTTGTCGACAACGACACATTTCGGAGTGAATGGTGCTGAATCGATTCCGCTGTAGCTTCGGTCTTCATCAGTATGCCCCACTTCATAACCGAAGAGGGCGTCATCCCACTTCACTATGCCCGCTATCGCCTTGGCGTAGGGGTCGATCAAAAGCTTGTTAGGATTGAACCGGTGACCCTGGGATGGTTCGTACGGGCCATGTACGCGGTAGCCGTAGAGTTGTCCAGCCTTCAGCCCGGGAATGAAGAGGTGCCAGATGTGATGTGTACGTTCGGCTATGCGGATACGCGCCGATTCTGTCGGCGCGTCTGGTGAATCAAAGAGACAGAGTTCCACCCTGGTGGCATTTTCTGAGAACAGCGCAAAGTTCACGCCTTCGGATGTAGGGGTCGCGCCGAGCGGGTATGAAGAACCCGGATATTGCAATAGTTTCCTCGTCGGTTTGGTAGCCGGCTTTGGTTCAGTTGTGGTAACCATGATTTGGATCAATGCTTAATGCCCATAGGGGCGTGTTTATGTTCCTTCGTTCCGCCTCCAGCGATTCGTTGATCTTTTCAGGGTCGGGTGTACTGGCGTCTTCGCTATGGATCCTTTTCTTCAGCCATTCCACGGCGGTCATGTAGTGATGGAATGCCTCCTGCGTCGAGACAAACGGTGATAGCGGCGACCCTTCGGCTTTGTCAGACATATAGAAAAAATGGTCGCTTGATTGAAGTGATCGCCATTCATTCAGCAGCCGCGAATCGCCGATGCGTTTGACCGTAGCTTCAAGTCCGGTAATCGCGGAGAATGCTTCCCGTTGCTTGTCATTTCCTACCCAGTCGTAAAGGTCGCAGCCTTCGGCCATGGTATAGTCAGGAATCGCCAAAGTTTGCTTCGGAATGAAATTGGCGGCGGCCTCTGCGGCTGTGGTCATGCGGTAGTTGTTTTGCATGGCAAGCAGCAACAACAAGTGTTCGAGAAAATCGAACACGCCTGTCTCCGGACGCTGGTGTTCACCGAAGGTGCCGTAGTCGAGCGCCACGGTCACCAGGTTTTCATCCGTGGGCATTTCCTCAAGCCACGACAGGTATTTTTCTGCGGTGAGGTTCCATTCAGGAGAAGCCACCCGAAAAGCGATGTCGTCGCTCAGGCGAGGATTGCGAAGCAGAAGACGAAGACCGTTGCGGTCCCGGTGTTCATACAAGACATGTGGCGTCACCCGTCGGGATACGTTTCCTTCGATCAGCGCCCCGGAAAAACCCATCATGCTAACGCGCCTTCCGATCTCATCGTTGTAAATGAGCTGGGTGTTCTTAAACACAGCCGGCCGCATTTGAAAGTGTTCGTAGATTTTTTCCGCGTGTTCGAGAATTTGAATTTCGAATTCTTCACCTTCCATCAGGAATGACAGGGAATGGTAATGCGGCTCTGATAGAAAATCGACAGAGCCAGTCTTGGCCAGCATCCTGAAACTTTCGAGGATCTCGGGTGCAAACATCTCCATTTGATCGATCGCCGTTCCTGAGATAGCGAAGGTTATGCGAATCCCGGGGAACTGGTCGATCAGGCGCAGGAGCAGGTTGTTGGCCGGTAAATAACATTCGCGGCCCACCCTCTGCATTATTTCCCGATTGAGGTTGTCATCAAAGGCGCCGGAACCGGCCAGATCGTCTGGACCACCTTTCCTTAACCGCCTGGGTTGGTGCACCTGGAAGCACAAAACGAAGTGACGGCATTCGTCGCGTATTTGCATTGGCTGTTTGTTTGATGCCTGCATTATGAGGGGTGAGGCAGGGCGCTCAAGGACTATAAATCTCATACCCGGTTTTTGGATTCCGTATTCATTGCATTGGTGCTCACTTCTTTATGTGAATCATTAATCGAGACCCGCGCCGATCGCGTCGCGACATCGAAAACAGGCATATTTTTTTAAAAATGATTCGCATTACGTTCACGCACTCTTTTTGACAACCCGCGACGTCCAGCCCTTATGAAATACACGTATCCGCGAGTCGGTGCATTTTCCCATGGGAACGGGAGGACTTCGTTTGTCGTTTGGGCGCCGACGAGCCAGCAGGTAGAGCTCGTCATGACCAAGCGCGCGATCCGCATGCAACGCGACGAACGCGGCTACTGGTCGCTCAAAGCCGATCATGCCGCACCGGGAACACGTTATCGGTTTCGTCTGGATGATCAACCCGCGCTGCCCGATCCGGCTTCCATCTCACAACCCGATGGT
>CAZIAG010000540.1:0-2783 GCA_964537375.1 uncultured Roseivirgaceae bacterium | reverse complement strand
ATAGGCCTTGCCTTTTTCCTGGAACCTGGCGAGGTCTTCTTCGGTCCACCAGTTTTTCAGGTTTCCATCCGCGTCGTATTTGCTTCCCTGGTCGTCAAATCCGTGAGATATCTCGTGGCCGATGACTGCCCCTATTCCACCGTAATTAACCGCCGCGTCAGCGCGATAATCATAGAACGGTGGCTGCAGAATCGCTGCCGGGAAAACTATTTCGTTGAGGGTCGGATTGTAATAGGCGTTGACCGTTTGAGGATTCATAAACCACTCCTTGCGGTCTACGGGCTTGCCCAGTTTTTCGATCTGTCTCCTGAAGTTGAATTTTGCTCCATTCAACATGTTCCCGGCAAAGGAAGCCTTCTCCGGATCCTTTTCAACCACCAGGGCAGAATAATCTTTCCATTCATCGGGATAACCGATCTTGACCGTGAAAGTCGACAGTTTGTTAAGGGCTTTCTGTTTCGTCGAGTCACTCATCCAATCCAACTGCTTGATACGGTCGGCAAATGCAAGCTTGATGTTTTCCACCATCTTCATCGCCTTCTCCTTGGCTTCGGGAGGGAAATTCTTTTCTACGTAAAGCTTACCAATTGCCTCGCCGAGTACCCCACCGGTGGCATCCAGTACACGTTTCCACCTGGGGCGCATAGCATCAACGCCGCGGAGATATTTCGTGTTGAACTCAAAATCCTGTTTTACCACTTCGTAGTGCAACAAGCCAGCCGCGCGATCCAGCAACCTCCATTTCAGATAAGCCTTCAACTCATCATCAGCCGTGTTGGTCAGCACCTTTTGAAGCGCCGCCATGTATCCCACATCCATCACGATGACGGAATCGACGTTTATATTGAGTTCCTTAAAGTACGCTGCCCAATCTATCGCCGGCAGCATCTCAGGTAACTGCGCAATCGCGCGCTTGTTGTATCGATTTTCAGGATTGCGGCGCTCTTCCTTGGTGAGCATGCCATTGGCAAGTGTGGTCTCAAGTTTGAGTATGGACTCCGCGGCTTTCCTTTCCTGCCCAGGCTTGATGCCTGCCAGGCGGAACATCGCAGCGATGTGTTCAACATATTTCTCCCGGGTTTCGCGCGACTTGTCATCGGTCTTCGTGTAGTAATCGCGCTCGGGTAAACCGATACCCCCGGCTGTCAGGTAGAGGGCTACCTCGTTGCTGTTTTTCAGGTCGCTCATCACGAACAGACCGAAGAACGCGCCGCCGCCAAAGGTTTGCTGTTCGACCAGGTATTCCCGCAGCTGCTCTGCGTTCCCGATTCCGTCGATCTTTTCAAAGAAGGGCTCCACCGGCCGGAACTTCATCTCTTCAGCTCTTAGCGAATCCATGCCGATGGCGAAGAAATCAGCTGCCTTCTTCTGGTCCGAGCCATCCGCATACTCGGCGCTGGCCGCGGCCTCATTCAACACCTTAAGTACATTATCTCTTGTGACCTCGCCCAGTTCGGAAAACGAACCCCATCTTCCCTGGTCGGCGGGCATTTCGGTGACCTTGATCCAGCCGCCATTAACGTATTGAAAGAAGTCGTCGCCCGGCCGGACGGTCGTATCCATGAAGGCAGTATTGATGCCGACGCCCGGCGGTAACCTGTC
This sequence comes from uncultured Roseivirgaceae bacterium, assembly GCA_964537375.1. GTDB lineage: Bacteria > Bacteroidota > Bacteroidia > Cytophagales > Cyclobacteriaceae > Chryseosolibacter. The sequence goes on along the minus strand of CAZIAG010000540.1, from coordinate 1,181 downwards.
ACGACTGTCGTTGCAGGACGCCAGTACCGCAACCGCGGCAAAAATCATTAAAACTTGTCTCATAACTGGTTTTGAATTCATTGTTTGTTTGTCCTAAAGTAGAGAAAACGCCGTTTTCCCTTTTAAAAAATCCACAGGCGGGGATTTCAATCTTTGGTTAACCGGCAATACTCAGGGGACGAACCGGAAAAGAACGCAATCCCTGGGCTCATTTTGCTGGTTAACGAAGCGAAACCATTTGGGCAACCGGGCTTCCTCCGTTAGCCCGCATTTCTGAAGCACCCGGATGGAGGCCGTGTTTTCAGCGTCCACGAAGGTGTGGATGCGGTACAGGGAAGGAATCTGTGTCAACACCTCCAGCATTTGCCGGCACGCCTCGGTCGCGTACCCGCGCCCCCATTGCGACGGACTAATAATATAACCAAACTGCGCCTTCCCATCCTCGTGAATGATGCCAAAACTCCCAACGAAGCGCCCATCTTCCTTGAGCCGAATACCGTAGGTGTAATCGAGGCCCAGGGACCAGGCGCTCACGGCTGCCCGGATAAAATTTCGGGTGGAGTCGATCGTCTCATGCGTTGGCCAGGAGACATATTTTGTCGCCTCCGGCTTGCTGGCATAGGAATAAAAGATTTCTTCAGCATCTTCGTGTCTCAACCGCCGAAGAACAAGCCGGGCGGTCTCGATCGTTTCGGGCATATCCAGTACCATGATTCAAAAATAAACAATGGCCAAAGCCAGCAATATTGTCCACCAGTATTTTAAGAAGGAGTTTGACGACATCACGGTGCTGGTACGCCTCAACCCCATCCGCCTGCTGGTCACGGAGATAACGCTTCAGCCCGGCCATCAGCCGGCATTGCGCGAGGTGGAAGTCGATGCCGATATCCTCGACGATCTTAAAGAGGACGGCTTTACCGAAGCGAACCCGCTGGAGTTTAACCTGTACCTCGCCGGACTGATCGGATGATCCCAGATTGACTCCAAGACCGGGAACTCACAACCAGTGACCAGCAGACCAGCAACCAAATTCCAAAATTCCCTCTACCTATGTCCGGGAACTTTAGTTTTCAAAATAACGTCTATCTTTGCACCGGCAGACCAACACGACCAGCTCCTGCTGAACTCCCCCAGGACCGGAAGGTAGCAAGGGTAGGCGGTTGTAGCGGTGCGATGTTCGG
>CAZIAG010000539.1:1705-2793 GCA_964537375.1 uncultured Roseivirgaceae bacterium | reverse complement strand
TAACCGCCCAGCGGAGTGAGCATATCCGGAGCTATCGAAATAAAGCCAGCAAGGGCTGCGCGTCGTCCAACATCCTCAATGTGCGGGTTAAGGCCACGATTCTCGTGCACTACAACAATACCTCCCAACTTCTCCGCAGCATCCGCCGGTCTCGACAACAGTGCCCTTATCTTTCCACCGCCATTCGGCGAATCGTAGGTGATGTATTCCGTCCTGAGACGAGGATCGTTTGCCTCGACCTGAACACGGCTCCGGTAATCCGGCATGAGGAAACTCATCAACGACGCGACGGTAAGGCCACCTACGGCATACGTCGACAATTGTTCCACAAACTGACGGCGGTCAATGCGATTGTGCGCATAGTCGTCGTAAAGGTCAAACACTTCCTGTTTGATGTCTTCTTTTCGTATCTCGCTCATAGGTCGGGATTTGGTTGGCTTCTTTGATTTTGAACGGTATCAGCGAATCTAACAATTTTTGTTCGCTACACAGCGGCCAAGGCGGTGCGTTTGTGTAGACATGTATTTACATTGTTCACCTTACCCTTGGTCGCCGGTTCTCACACCACGGATTCTGAGGTACTCAGCGGGAGCGTCCTGTATAAAAAAATACCAACAAGTCGGTATTCGTCAACTGCATCGCTACTGCTTTCTTTAGTGGAAAAATTTGGAACGAATTGGCCTGTATCGGACAGTCGTTCAATCAAAAGTCCTATATTTCCGGTTTGTGCTTGCAATACCCCACGTCATCCATGCCAAAAGTCTTAGTCACGGTCGTGCTCGTACTCGTCACGGCATGTTCTTCCTTTGGACAGAAAGTCCTGCGCCTGATCAACCGCGGGAAATACGACAAGGCTGAGGAGAGAATCGCAGCCACGCTCGACTATTTTCGCGCATATGATCAGGCGACGCCCCCGGAAGCGTACCCAATGGGCAAGATGTCCAGGAAGGTTTGGGCTTACCATGCTCGGGCTAATGTAGCGCGAATCAAGGGTGACTTCGCGCGCGCGGAGGCGAATTATATCATAGCAGACAGCGCATACAGTGCATTGATGGAGGCGCGCAAGCAGAAACACCACGCAAACTTCG
>CAZIAG010000539.1:0-1695 GCA_964537375.1 uncultured Roseivirgaceae bacterium | reverse complement strand
AACTGGACCATCGCCGGCGATATCCTGAAGCAACGGCACGATCGAAGACACTACGAACGCCGCAATGCCGTGGCCGGTATGTACATTCGCCTGGGTGAATTCGACAGGGCCCGATACATACTCGACAGCACCTTTCGTGCCATGCGTTTCACCTACGGCGAGAAAACTTCCATGGCGGTCTCGTCTTACGCCACCTACGGCGAATACTTCCTCGAACAGGGTAAGCCCGACAGCAGTTTGTACTACAACGAGCGATACGCCCTGGCCCTTCGCAGCGACCCCAACTACTACGACCTCTCACTCAAGAAGATCAGCGACGCATATTCCGGCTTGGCCGAAGCGTACTTGCAAATCAACGAACCGGAGAAGGCTATTTTCACGGCCCGAAAGGCCCATAAGCACGCACACCACCGTTTCGTCAAGGCCACGGATGGCAAGAACCTTTTCGGAAAGATACGTGCCACCAACCAATTGGCGGAGGCGTATCGGTTAATGGCCGACTACGAGCACGCCCTTCAATGGAACAACAAGGCCATGCGGTATTTCCAAAACAACATCGGCATCGTCACGCCGGAAAAGCTCCCTGTACTCGCGACCCGGGGACAGATCTTCTGGGCGAAGAACGACACCGCGTCGGCAAACGCCTGCTTCCGCGATATGATGAACATCTTCTTCGAGTACACACAAAACAACTTCTCATACCTCTCCGAACAGGAACGCGCGTACTTCTATCGCAACAACAAACACCTCCTGGAACTTGCCCGCGGCTACTATCATTATTTGTATTTCAAGAAAGGCATACGCGAACCCTACGTGCTCCGGCGACTTTACGAGATCAACCTCAATAACAAGGGCGTCTTGCTCAGTTCAGCATCCAAGCTTCTAAACCAGGTCTACGCATCCGGCGACTCGTCCCTGGTTCAATCGTATCTTGAAATTCGAAAACTCAAGAATGATCACACGAGATTGGTCGCGACGGGTAAGCGCTCAGAATTGGCCGTCCTGGAACGCCAGATCGTCGAAAAAGAGAGACACCTGCGCAGCCGCCTCTCGATTCGTACGGATCCCTACGTTACCATTTCGGACGTTATTCGGGAACTGCCCGACTCCATGCAACTCGTGGACATCATGCGCACGACGATCTATAATATCATTCAGGAGAACGGGAAAACGTGGTTGCGCGCAACGGGAGAACCAAGTTACCTCTACTTTGTCCTGCAACGCGACGCTGAGCCCCTCCTGGTCGAGAATCCGGTACCCGGCACCGAACTCGAGACCAAATACTACCAGGGTTATCTGAATTTTGCCCGCCTTGATATGCGCGACCGTCGCGTATACGAGGCATTGTTCGAGCCAATCGCAAAACACCTCGCCAAAAAGAATATCATCATCGCCGCCGACGGCATCTACAATCTTATAAATCCCGACATTCTTTTCGACGGAGACGACTACCTGATCCAGCGTTTTCGTTTCCATTCTGTCGTGAGCGCCCGTGACGTCCTGGCGCCGCACACAGATCACACCGACCTAAAGGAAATCACCCTCATTGGCTGGCCCGACTACTCCGCGCACTCACGGGTTCATAACAGAGACTTCAACGACCTGCCCGGCACCGCCATGGAGATCCGTGCTATCAGCAAAGCCGTCGAACAAACCAGTCGATACGAGACCTACATCAGGGAACAAGCCAACGAG
>CAZIAG010000538.1:0-2802 GCA_964537375.1 uncultured Roseivirgaceae bacterium | reverse complement strand
TTTTCTTCTTCCGGCTCAAACAACTTCCCTCCCAGAAGTTTCGCATACTCGTTCGTCTTGAAGTCACTCATGCGAACGATCACCTCCCTGGGAAAGAAAGCGGCACCCACCAATGCAAGCGCTTCCGACAGCCTGTCTACAAAAAATGCGCTCTTATCTGTATAATGTCTCGTCAGCGCATCGATCTGACGGCGTTCGGCTCCCTCGTTCAGTTCGTGATAGCGCACGAGCGCCATTGGATGAACTTGTACAGCATTTGCAATGATGAATTCCATTCGAAGCAATCCGACACCACGACTCGGGTAAGTGGCATAGTGCAATGCCTTCATCGGATCAGCCAGGATAAACATTGGTTCGGTCTGCGTTTCAGCCACGCGGTCGACGGCCACTTCCGTCTCATCCCATTCGAGTTTTCCATCATAGACTGCACCGACATCACCACTGGCGCATGAAACTGTAATTATCTGTCCATCGGTCAGGCGTTCGGTTGCATTCGTTGTGCCGACTACGGCTGGAATCCCAAGTTCGCGCGCCACAATTGAAGCATGACTCGTTCGACCTCCCTTGTTTGTAACAATGCACACCGCTTTCCGCAATAGGGCATTCCAATCCGGATTTGTAATGTCTGCCACGATGATATCGCCCCTATTGACCTTGCCGCCATCGGCGAGGCTCTTCACGATTCTGACTGGTCCGCTGATTACTCCCAATCCAACAGCCTTTCCTTTCAGGAGTGGTTTAGCATCGGACTGGAGTCTGAATTCTTTTGCCGTAAGGCGTTTCGCTGATCCACGATGAATCGTTTCAGGGCGGGCCTGTACAATAAAGAGTTCATCGGTTTCGCCATCCCTCGCCCATTCAATATCCATCGCCATACCATAGTGTTTTTCAATGTCGTAGCACCAGCGTCCCAACGTCAGAAGCTCTTCATCGCTCAGCACGAACCGGTCGCGGAGCCATGATGGTGTCGACACCCGTTTAGTCGTCGCTTCACCGGCCTTGCCATAGATGATCATATGTTGTTTGTCGCCCATTGTACGATAGGCGATCGCTTTCTGCCCCAAGTCCAGCGCAGGCTTAAAAATGTAGAACTCGTCCGTGTTGACGGCACCCTGGACAACGATCTCGCCTAACCCCCAGGCGCCAGTGATGTAAATAAGGTTCTTATTTCCACTTTCAGGTTCTATCGTAAAGGCAACGCCCGCACTACCCTTATCCGAACGCACCATCATTTGCACACCAACCGATTGAGCTACTTGCATATCGCTGAAGCCATTGTCGATCCTGTATTTGATCGCCCGGTCGTTGAACAACGACGCATAACATCTCTTCACGGCCTCAACCACGTTTTCGGCGCCTACCACATTAAGAAAAGAGTCGTGTTGCCCGGCAAAACTGGCGGTAGGCGAATCTTCTGCAGTTGCACTACTGCGCACGGCCACAGCCGCACCACCCTCTTCCTTCTTTGGAATCTTTTCGTAGGCATCGATGATAGCATGCCGCAGTTCACCCGAGAAAGTAGCGCCCTTAAACAACGCACGGCATTCTCTTCCAACATCCGAAAGATTCTCCAGGGTTTCGCGATTCAACCGATTAAGAATTTCCTGGAGCCTGGGAGAAAGGGCATTGAAAGAAAGAAAGTCGTAAAAAGCATTAGAAGTGACCGCAAAACCAGCGGGAATGTTCACACCAAGCGGTGCCAACGCAGATATCATCTCGCCGAGAGAGGCGTTTTTCCCGCCGACCTTTTCGAGGTCCCTCATGGAAATCTCCTGAAATGGGATGATGTATTGTCTCATAACTAATTACACTGTTTTTTCGCTATTCGGTGATGCTTTGGACTCGGCAGGGTTTGAGCCTTGCAAAACCGTACAGTGCGAATGACGGAAAAAACGATACCGCGAAAAATGAGAAATATCAGATCCCCGAAAGACAAGCATCACGCGCCTGCTTCGTAGTCGCTCGCATGTGATTTCAAGCAGCAGTGGAACAACCGTCGCTCATGCCCTGTGTCTGTCCCGATTTCGATTTTGAATTACCCAAAAGAGGCCTTTGACGTCCGACTTCCACTCGGGTAAAATAAAGATAAGCGCGATTTCTTCAATGAGCTGAACGCCTGTGGTTATAGCAGCCGCATAAAAGAATGGATCGACGTATGACAGGTCGAAGAAAAGCAGCAGGAAGAACACCGCCTGCAAAACTGCAGCGGCCTTCGCCAGGTAGGTATGAAAACTCGTGAGTCGATGATAGACTAAGAGTGCCAAAATATTCTGAAACGCAAAAAGGACAAGCAGACCAACAACAACGTTCCAGTGTTCCTGAAAGAACTCCGGGTGAGTGATCCAAAGGCTGATTATAGCCGCAAGAACGGTTGCATCGTCCGCAATGGAATCCAACCTCGCCCCAAAGACGCTATCCACTTTATAACGCCTGGAAAGAAAGCCATCCAGCGCATCCGTGGTGAAGCTAATACCAAGAAACCATTTGAACAGATCGACCCGGCCGCTGACCGCAAGCCATACCAGGAACGGCGCGGCCAGCAACCGATACAGGGTGATGCTGTTAATAAGAAAAAAACTAATCGGTCGTCCACTCATGAGCATAACTGTCGCCAGTCGTAGACAAAGGCAGCCCACCATGAATTACCGGCAGGGCTGGCACGTCAGACATTATGCAGTAATAACGGGAATGCCGTCAGCATCGTTGCATCTGATCACCCAAGGTACACCGCCTATCAAAGGCATACAAAGTGGGGCGCCAGTACTGAAGTTTGAAAGAAATCAGACCCCGGCGATTCTGCGT
>CAZIAG010000537.1:0-2808 GCA_964537375.1 uncultured Roseivirgaceae bacterium | reverse complement strand
TCTTCGCCTTTCCCTCAAAACACTTGGCCAACGAAGCGGTGGTCCGTTGGGCGGCCACCGTTAACGGATTGCGCTCGCCATCGAGGAGCACGTCCACCGTCGCCACGCCCAGGAGTTGCCTTTTTACTGATGGGGTCAGCTGGGAATAATCCTCTCCATTCTTCACCATCTCGGCAATTGCGGCATCTGCGAATGGCCGGTACGGTTCCATAATATCGTCCGCCAGGCAGTAGTGGTTGTATTGGTTCCGATGATGAATCCCCAAGGTGGGGAGGAGGCCGGACCCGACCAGGCTTCTTGCAATCACAGCCCGCAGGATGGCGTAGGCGTAGTTGAGCAGCGCATTGGGTGGCATGCCCTCCCGTTCGCGCCGGAATCCCGGAATTTCCGGAAATACATGTTTCCAGTAGTACGCGGCCGCACGGGCCTCCAGGTTTCCTGCATCATCCGACCTCACGTCACCGGCCCATTTTTTCAGGTTTGCCGCCTCTTCGCCATTGCGCTCCAGAAATCGCGCCTGGTTTAGGATTTTCGCCTTCACGGTCTGCTGCCAAAGCTGTTTCTGCAGCGGTAGGGATGCCTCAATTTGGGCCCGGAATTTGGCGGCCTGTAATGTGTTGCCGGCGAGGTTCAGCATCAACCCGGTTGGATGGTGGGTCCGGTCGCAGGTGACGAATGCTACGTTGTTGGACAGCAAACTTTCAATCACGCCCTGCGTGATAATCACCTGAGGGTGGTCGAGAATCACTACACCGATGTCCTCAATTGGAATCGTCGCCTGGGCCTCCTTCTTTATAATTTCCGAAAGTGAATCATTGATTTCGACTTCAGGCAGACGTACAAGCATTTGTTCATTTTTCTTGCTGAGGTAGGCCTGATTGCAGAAGTATAAAGTGCGCTTTATCATGCCAATTGTTCATAGCCGCTTCAGAGCCAATGGACCTGCCCTGACAACACTTATCAAAATACTTCCATCAGTTCACCGACATGGTTAATTCGGACTTTTACCGGATTCAAATTCTCGAATGCCTGTACGCTTTGTATGTTAATAAACCGATCTGCCAACCGGGCCTCCTTCGAGTCGTCTAATTCAGTTTCAAGGTGATGTCTGAACCAAACATTGATTTGCCCATTGCTGTTTAGGGAGATTTTTTGGACTCTGTATAACTTGTCACTGATCAAGTGCATGTCATTCCTTTCCTTTGCCGCTACCACGGTATTGATATCTGATTTTAGGACAAACATCTCGTTTTGCTGAAGGCTGCACTTGAAGCGCCATTTATCCGCAGGAAGTTTCGCAACAAATGCATCAGGGTACTGAATCTCTTGTCGAAGTATCGCGCTCCAAACTTTGGCGGGGTCCTCGATAACGACTGGGAAACCAAACTTCTTGCGCTCTACTGCGTGCCAGAAGCTGCACACGTGGACCTGCGTTCGCAAATTTTCATCCAGGTAAAATGCCATGTGATGATTGTTCCCGGGCTTCACGAAGGCGGCAATGGACTGAGATGTTTTTGCAGGTTCCACTGACCCGAGACCGGTGATCATTCTGACAGTTCGTATTACGATTCCTTTGTCCTTGTTGAACCACACGGGATTGTTGTCAAGATCCTTCCACGCCTCCTTTTCCTTGCCGCCAAATTCTTCGATCCTCCTACGCAGGATCTCCCGAACCCGGTCATCAACCACGTAAGGCAAATCCTTTGCTTTTATTTGCTCCACAGGATATTTGATCACTACCTCTTCCTTGAAGCAAGTTCCGTATTGAAGTTTCTTTTTTTGATCCGTGTCAAGGTAGACAGGATCTTTCTTGAGCGATTTGATGGCCTTTCTTGGATCGCCGCCATGCTGAGCGAGACGTTCTTGGACGAGTCGCTTAATATACGGCTTTAGAATGAGGTCCGGATTTTCAAAAAGGTACTTGACCGATTTGTTCCTTTCGACGGTCCGTATCTTTCCATAGATACTTTCTTCGCTCAGTGGGCCACGGGGAACTATGATTCCATCCTGTGCAATTACCTTTCTTCCATTGTTGATCAATAATCGCCGACCTTTTGTGGCCACCTTTTTTCCAGGCTTGAAGGATACAAGAACTTGCGCTACAGCTGATTCCACCTGCTCAGGGGTGAGTGGCCGTTTTGCAATAACGAAGTTGTCGAGCAGCGACAGCCGACGGTTAAAAGTTGCTACTTCAGCAGCCATCTCGTCCCTGGTCTTTTGTGAGTTGAGGGTATTTATTCGTTGAATGAAACTCTGTTCCGTAAATGCGACAACGAGTGCGTCAATTGCATGATGCCGGTGATCCTTGCGCTTGTCCCATCCTATTATTCTCTCCTTTTTGACTTTTTGACCGTCGGTTGATTCTGTTTCGATCCATTCCGTGAGATTCAATGAGCGATACTTTGGGAGTTGCAGATTCGACGTCACATTATCCCAGCCCCACCGATTTCGCAAGAAAGCAGTGACGCTTCCAGTGGTCGTGTGAACGCTTCTGCAGACTTCTTTTAGGATCTCTCTGGCCTTGCGCGTGATATACCGTGTTTCCCCAAGTTGCCGATTTAGAAAGTCGTTCGGTATTTTCGTGGAGGGCATCAATAGCTTATCGCGTTTAGGTTTATTTATTACGCGCGCTTTAAAGAGGCGGTCCACCCGTTCAACATATTCCGCCAACGCCTCCTCGCCTTTTTGAGCCATGAAGTCGAAAGCGGTCATATTGCCCTTGTTCGCATTGCAATGCCGATGGGTGAGCGTCTTATTATTCTGTGAATCATCAAAAATCAAGGACCGGGGGAGGATATGCTCAACATC
>CAZIAG010000536.1:0-2819 GCA_964537375.1 uncultured Roseivirgaceae bacterium | reverse complement strand
CCTGCCGTTGCGGTAGTCGGCGAGGGCCATGTGATCGGACAACCATTTACCAAATTCAAGGTCGTTAAAGTTTACGCTGTTCAGTCGGGATTGCGTCGTTTGCTTGACAGGAATGGCCAGTGAATCGCGTGTCATAATTATCAAGGGAGTGAAGCGGTGAATATCATGATAATCAGGGAATTTATAACAATGTCTAAATCAATTTGTAGTTCGCGTAGCCGGCTTGTTTCGTGTAGGAATGTGTCCGGAGTCGATCGCCTGCCGAACCTCCGTTAGGACTGCAAGCGTTTCGTCGATGTGGTTGAACTCCGTTTGCCAGTTGCTGACTGCCGCGCGAATTGCTGGAATACCCACGTACGTCGTGGGCGTCATATAAATCCGGCCATCGTCCCGGACTGCATTGAGAAATTCCTTTACTTGCCGGGGAGACAGGTTCGCATCGTTAATCGTAAAGCAAACGACGTTCATGCGTACAGGTGCCAGCAACCGGAATTTATTTGATTGTTCGATCGCGTTCCCAAGTCGCAGCGCACAGGCACAATTTCTTTCTACGATCTCCCGATATCCTTCTTTTCCATAAGCCATGAGTGTGAACCAGGCTGGAAGTGCGCGAAATCGCCGAGAGCTCTCGGGGGTGTAGTGAAGGTAGTCAGGACATTCGTCCGGGTGACGAAGGTATGAACCGGTATTTTGAAAGACCCTTAACTGTAGTTCCGGGTGGCGTGTGAACTGCATTCCGGCATCGTATGGAACGTTAAGCCACTTGTGTGCATCGACCGTGATGCTATCGGCATAGTTGATGCCTCGCACGAGGTGAGCGTATTTTTCACTGCATGCGGCAAATCCGCCGAATGCTCCATCGACGTGAAGCCAGAAGGAATACTTTGTTTTCAGTTTACCGATTGCTTCCAGGTCGTCGAAGTCAACGGTATTGACCGTGCCGGCGTTGGCAACCACGATGGTGGGTTGGTTTACGCTTCGAAGGGTACGCTCAAGTAGGTCGACATTGATAGCTTCGCGGTTGGGGAGCGTCTCCACTTTGTGCAATGACTTCCGCCCGATTCCCAACATCGACATGCATTTCAGAATCGTTGAATGAGGCGTCCCGCTGATAACGTTGATGGCAACATCACCGCTACCTTCTTCACTGATGTTGCGACCGAGTTGTTCGCCCACCCATTGCCTACCTAGTGCAAGTCCGACGAAGTTGGCCATGGTTGCTCCTGTCACGAACGAACCAAAGAAATTCGCATCCAGGCCGAAAAGTTCTTTAAGGAAATGTATGGATTGGCGTTCAATCTGCGGTGCAATGCTGTCGTAGCTTCCAAGCGTGTTTTGATCATACGCGCTTACAAGCCAATCGCCGGCAACGGCAGCCGGAGTCGAACCTCCGGTCACAAAGCCGAAGTAGGTCGGACCGGTGGAATTGGCCAGTAATGAAGCATACTTTTTATCGAATAGCGCTAATACGTTTCTGGCTCCAATCCCTTTTTCCGGTAGTGATTCCATTTGCAGGGAATCGATTTCTTGTCCCGGTGGAAGCGTCTTTTGCCGTTCAAGATGGTGATTCGCCATCTCAAACGCATAGGCGAGAATTTCACTGAATGTTTCCTTATCGGAGCTGAGTGTCGGATGCATAGTTCATCAGTACGCTAACGTTCGGTTTACGGTGTTATGAGAATCATGATAACCCTGCGTGATGTTTGTTGATACGGGTTTAGCGTGCATTCAATCGTTTTAGAATATTGTTGATATGGGCAAGGTGATGATCGTCGTGTTCGGCGTCGAACCAGGCCAGGTCTACGGGCGACATCACTACTTTCAGACGAGGATGAATGGATGTCTTGACGAGGTCGTCTTCGCCTAACGTGCGATATCTTTGCAAATTCTTCTCACGGTTTCCCGTAAAGAAGTCGATGACATCGCGAATAGACATTGCATTATAATCTTGTCGCGGCTGAATCACTGCCGGTGACATGGGCGACATTCCGGTGATGATTTCGTCGATACGGCGAAGGGCGATTTCGTCAACGTCACCAAGGTGCCCGATCGTTTCCTTGATCGACCACTTGCCATCGAGGCGCGCTGAGAGGTCGGGTTCACGGTATCCTTGAACCTTATGCCGCAGTCTTGGCACTGTGCCTTCCAGGCGTTCCAGCAAAAAGGGCAACATCTGCGGTTTGAATCCGAAGAAAAATTCTCGCTCGAACCACGGAAGGAGCTTCATTTAGGCTGAGTAACTTCGTCTCTAATGAGTGTCGTGGGCGTGTGCCGCACTGGAAAGTTCATCGATCGTGCAATGAAGCACATGCGATTGGCGTCGTGATGCAGCGATGTGGCCTTCTCAACCATTGAACTTTCAAGCACCGTTACCCTGGGGGAGAGAATCACTTCGATGAACTCACCGCTGCCATCCGGATTTTCACGCATGGTACCGGTTGCTTCATCCACGTAGTCAGTAACAATTACGCCATTAGCCGCACACAGGTGGAGATACCACAACATGTGGCATCCGGACAGCGAAGAGACAAGCAATTCTTCTGGGCTGTATTTGGTGGGGTCACCGCGAAATGCAGGATCAGAGGAGCAATTCAGGTCATGCTTGCCCTCAATACGAACGATGTGGTTGCGATCGTAGTCCTTGTATCCACGTGTCCCTTCACCACGGTTCCCTATCCAGATAGTGGTCATGCGATAGCGATGCATTCTTGACATTATGGAAGATTTTTTTTCATCAGCAGATCTGTCTGTGCGTCATTTCCCAGCATAAACACATGTTTGCCGAATTCCTCGAAGCCAGCCCGGGTGTAAAAAGCTCT
>CAZIAG010000535.1:0-2824 GCA_964537375.1 uncultured Roseivirgaceae bacterium | reverse complement strand
ATCAAGCAGGGGAGTCCGCAACGTGTCGAATTGGTGGGCGATGACGATATCCTTGAAAAAGTGGAGACCAGGGTAAGCAGGGGCAGACTGATCATTGGTCGGGAAGATGATGACGATTGGTTTAAAATAAGGTGGAATGACGATGATGATCTCACCGTCTACATCACGGTCCCCAAGATCGAGGGTATCTCGGTTGGGGGCTCAGGGGATGTGATCGGCCAGGGCCCCATCTCCGGCGGTACCATGAAACTGGCCGTAAGTGGATCGGGGTCAATGACGATTGACCTCAAGCTGAATGGCGAACTCGATACCAGCGTATCCGGCTCAGGTAACCTGGAGGTGTCGGGCAATGCGAAAGTATTTGAAGGAAGCGTCAGTGGTTCCGGTCGCATCGACGCGTCTGTGAATGCCGATGCGGCGGAGTTTGGGGTATCGGGCTCAGGTAGAATTTCTGCTCGAGGGCAAGTAGAAACCATCAATGCCACCGTAAGCGGATCGGGAAAAGTACTGGCCTCTGAGCTTGCTGCACGCCGCGCCGATGTGCGGATCACCGGATCGGGCGACATCGAGTTGAACATCAGCGACGAACTCGAAGCCGCTATCAGTGGAAGTGGAAGCGTTTCTTATAAGGGGAATCCTTCAAAGGTCAACAGCCATTCCTCCGGAAGCGGAAGGGTAAGAAAAATGTGATTTTCGCGAAATAGGATAAAGGAAGACATATCTATCAGGATGTCAATCGAAGAGCGGAGGCTATGGCTTCCGCTCTTTTTTGTTTGCAAACGATTGGAACGACTTTCTGAATAATTGTAACATGTACACTTCAAAAATGTGTTATTTTGGTGGAATGAAAAAGCGTTGGTGCCATGAAGGATAGTTTTGTGATCGGCATCGATTTTGGGACGGATTCCGTTCGCTCCATCGTCGTGAATGCTGCGAATGGTGAAATGATCTCGCAGGCGGTGGCAATCTATCCCCGATGGAGCGAAGGTTCTTTTTGCGATGCCACGAAAAACCAGTTTCGTCAGCATCCCCTGGACTACCTGGAATCGCTGGAACATGCGGTAAACCAAAGCCTGACGGAGGCCGGGCCCCTGGTACGACGACAGGTGAAGGCGATTAGCTGCGACACGACAGGGTCTACTCCGGTTGCCGTGGATAAATCGGGCGTGCCGTTGGCACTACATTCGGAATTTGCCGAGAACCCGAATGCGATGTTCATACTCTGGAAAGATCACACCGCGGTAAAGGAGGCAGCTGAGATCAACGAACACGCTGAGCGCTTCTCCGTTAATTACCTTCAATACGTTGGTGGGATCTACTCCTCGGAGTGGTTTTGGGCCAAACTGCTGCATATTCTAAGGATCGACGATCAGGTACGGCGTGCTTGTTACTCCTGGGTTGAGCATTGTGATTGGATCCCCTTTGTGCTGTGTGGGGGGAATGATGTGCATCAAATGAAACGCGGTGTATGTGCCGCTGGTCACAAAGCCTTGTGGGCTGACGAGTTCGGTGGTTTACCACCTGATGAATTCTTTTCCTCGCTTGATCCGCTACTGGCCGGCTTTACAAAACGATTGTTTGATTTGACTTATACTTCCGACAAGCCTGTCGGCCACCTTAGTCCCGAATGGGCCGAGCGATTAGGATTGCCTCTAAGTACCGTCGTTGGGGTTGGTGCATTTGATTGCCATATGGGGGCCGTCGGAGGACAAATTGAACCGTACTATCTCAGCAAGGTGATGGGTACTTCGACCTGTGACATGATGGTCGTTCCGGCACAGGAGATAAATGGTAAGCTCGTGAAAGGAATTTGTGGCCAGGTACCCGGATCGATTATTCCAGGAATGATAGGCCTGGAGGCGGGACAGTCAGCATTCGGCGACACCTATGCGTGGGTCAAAAACCTGTTGAGCTGGCCGGTCGAGAAAATCCTTTTGAGTTCTTCCCTGATCGACAGGGAGACTGCTGCCGCCCTTAGTCGTGCAATGGATGACCAGATCATCCCGGAACTGTCCAGGCAGGCCGCAACACTTCCACTTAATGAAGAAGACGAACTTGCATTGGACTGGCTCAACGGCAGACGAACCCCGGATGCGGACCAGTCGTTGAAGGGGGCAATGTCGCACCTGAGCCTGGGCACAGATGCTCCGCGATTCTTCAAATCGTGGGTTGAGGCTACCTGCTTTGGCGCAAAAGCTATTGCCGAACGATTCGTTAGAGAGGGATTGCCGTTGAAGGGTTTGATCGGCTTAGGTGGTGTTGCACGAAAGTCGCCCTACGTCATGCAGGTTCTTGCCGATGTGATGAACATGCCGATTCGAATTCACCGTTCGGAACAGACTTGTGCGCTTGGTGCTGCGATGTTTGCCGCCACGGCAGCTGGATTATTTCCCGACGTGCAAACGGCCATGAATGCGATGGGGCAGGGATTTGATTTCGTGTATGAACCAAACGGCGAGGCGGCAAAAATTTATCAAAGACGCTATCAGCGATACTCGGCGTTCGCGGCGAAGATGAATGCCGGAATGCCTGCTATTGAAACAGTACGTTAAGTAATTGCGGACGATGGGCAAGTATGATCACATCCGAGAAGAAGCTTTCCAGGCCAACATGAGGTTGCCGGAGTTGGGCCTTGTTCAATTCACCTTTGGTAATGCCAGCGCTGCCGATCGTGGACTTGGCGTGTTTGCGATAAAGCCCAGCGGCGTTGCCTATACTGAACTGTCACCTGAGAAAATGGTGATCGTCGACTTCGAAGGGAAAATAGTTGAGGGGACGCTTCGGCCGTCGTCAGATACAGCCACTCACGCGGTATTATATGCCT
>CAZIAG010000534.1:0-2834 GCA_964537375.1 uncultured Roseivirgaceae bacterium | reverse complement strand
GTACCTCTCTTTCCCTCGCGCCCAGCTTCATGAATTGTGGATAATTTTTCCGTATGAACTCGTTCTCCTCCAACAGCTTTTGCGCTTTGGTGATGAAGGGGTCTTCGCGGTCCACTAGCATCGCCGTTGTAATCAGCAGGAGTGGTTCGCCATTGGGCTTGCGGAGAAATACCCGGGTCGTGTTCATATACCAATCGAATTCGGCGGTCGGGGAGGTCCTAACCTGTTGAAAGTACGAGGCAAACATGCCGTCGTCGCCCGACGTGATCAACTCCACCATCTTCTCCGCTACTTCGGCAAAATGATCGGGATTGAAATACCGATTCTGGAACTCTTCATACGGCATCGGTCCGATCTCTTCCCAGGTGGCGTTGATCAGCCTCAATCCAAGGTCTGACATGTGCCGGATACGGAGTTCCGGCAATTCATGAATGATAATCACCAGGGGCAGGTGGTTGGCAATCGATTGGATCTGGTCGATTGCCTCGAGAATTGATTGCTCTTGCGTTGACTCAGGCATCCTTTTTTCCATCCCAGTTCAAAAAATACGGCTCACAATTTACGAAAAATCCCAGGCATGAGGGGGCTAACGGATATTCGCTTTTTTTGAAAGGAAATAGGGTGTTTTGATTGAACATCGACCGGCGTCGCTGGTCATCTGTCAAGAGGCGGTTTCGGGTTGCCAGTCCGCTGGTCTCTTCGGTCACGGGGGCATCAGGAAAGGCCTGGCCCTTGGGCCTCGGAACTCATTCAGACCGCAACGCCTCTACCGGATTCGCCTTTGCAGCGCCAAGCGTGTGATACCCAACGGTGATCGTGGCCAGCAAGATTGAAGCGACTGCGGCAACGGCGAAGATCCAGATGCTGAGATCAATCCGAAAAGTAAACTCATTTAGCCATTCGGTTGCGATGTGGTAGGCCAAAGGGGGCGCAAGGAGGAACGCCAGGATCACGAGCGACAAGAACTCAAACGCCAGCAATCGTGCAATGCTCCCGGATGAAGCGCCCATCACTTTTCGAATGCCGATTTCCCTGATCCGGGCCGTCGCAGTGAACGAAGAAAGCGCAAAGAGCCCAAGGCAGGAAACGAGGATCGCTACGCCGTGGCGATGTTGGCAAGCTTCCTCGTTTGTTGTTCGTTCTGGTAGTACGCCGCTATTCGGTCGTCTACAAAAGCAAAGTCAAATTCATGGTTTGCGTAGACTTCTCTCCAGGCGGCGCGGACCGATGCGAGTGTCTCGTGAAGGGAGGCGGAAGCATTGAGTTTGACGGCAAATGCATTGAGTCTTTTATTATCGCAGGCAATGACGGTCGGGTAGATGGGCTTGTGAAGAGACTCGGTATGGAAGTCTTTTACCACGCCGATCACCGGAACATTGCCGGAGGTTTTACCGATGACATCATACGGATTCGCAAACCCAAGCTTGCGCATACATGCCTCGTTAATAATGTATCCCTTGCAGCTGTCATCGGGGTCGAAGTTTCTTCCGGTGATCAATGCGATGTCGTATAGATTGATGTAGTTTAGGTCCCCGAACTTGGCATTTATCCACATTTCATTTTCCTCATCTTCCGTAAAGTTGAGCAAAAGCGAATTATGTCCATCAGCGCCACTGGGTGGTTGTGATTGCATCGCGACCATTTGGACACCCTCAACCTGCGAAAGCCGCTCACTCATGATGAATCGTTTATCCGGGTTCTCCCCCGACGGGACGCGGAAGGTGATCACCGCCGCCGCATTAAAGCCCAAATCCTTGTGAAGCATGTACCGGACCTGCAAGCCCACGACGAGCGCGCCAATCACCAACAATTGAGCAAATGAAAACTGCAGGACGCTCAGGGCCCTCCTGACTGCCGGAGTCGACCTACCACCTATTTTGGGAAGGTGACTTTTCAGGGCTTGTGCGGGCCGGAACGAGGAGAGGATAAGAGCCGGATACGTACCCGCGAGAAGGGGAACTGCTATAATGCAAACGACGAGAAAGACCAACACATCAGTCCGCATGAGGTCGAAGGTCACCCCCTCGGGAGTAAACTCACCAAGATACTGGAACGCGAGATAGGAGAGCAGGATGGATACAAGTACGCAGATGCTGGTGAGCATGAGGTTCTCCATGAGGAATTGGCGAACCAATATCCATCGTGAGCAGCCGAGGGCCTTTTTTACACCGACTTCCTTTGCGCGCTTCGATGCCTGGACGGTAGCCAGGTTGATGAAGTTGATGGCCGCAATCAGCACGAGGGCAAGGGCCAGGGCAATCAGGCCATGAACCGTAGACTTCGTCGGTGCGAATAACGCCTCCGCTTTTGGCCCAGTGTCGTCTTAGTATGCCTTTGGTGCGAAATACATACGCATAGTTCGCTCCTAACGTCTGCGTAAGGTTTTTATTGTGTATGGGCGGAGCTTAATGGAAACGAAGGGGGAAAGGAGTCTAAACCTAGTGACCGCGTCTCTCTAATGGAGACGATATTTACGCCATATATACGGGATATCTACGGGATATCTACGCGACATCCTCCCAAAACATTCCTCGAATGACAACTTTTTTGCGACACTTTTGATGCCTCCGTGTCCTGAAACAGGCATGGGAAGGTATGGAGGGAGTAGCCGCTTATTGAGATTATCACGAAAACCGCGTGCAACTGGCCACGTTGATCATGAAGATAATTTTCCACGTATGTTTCGCAAGGCGATTGTATGAAGCCCGACCGTATAGACACACCCCGCGAGTGATTTAAGCACCTCAGCCCTGGGTGAAGTAAAAGGCCACAATCCTAAGGAGCAAGGCCCAAGGCGCCCAGGGACATGGCGAATATGGAGTACGATTCCAAGG
>CAZIAG010000533.1:0-2851 GCA_964537375.1 uncultured Roseivirgaceae bacterium | reverse complement strand
GATGTCCGCCCTGAGCGTGTGCAACGGGATACGGCCCTCCTTGTATTGTTCAGTCCTCGCCATGTCGGCACCGGCCAGACGACCAGACACCTTCACCTTGATACCTTCGGCGCCAACCCTCATCGCAGAAGCAATCGCCTGCTTCATAGCACGCTTGTAGGAAATCCTGGCTTCAATTTGCTGACCAATTGACTCTCCTACGAGTTTGGCATCAAGTTCGGGACGCTTGATTTCAAAAATATTGATCTGCACATCCTTGCCGGTGATCTTTTTGAGCTCTTCTTTGATCTTGTCGACCTCGTTACCCCCCTTACCGATCACGACGCCGGGACGTGCCGTGTGAATGGTAAGTGTGATGCGCTTAAGGGTCCTCTCGATGACCACGCGGGCGATGCCACCTTTCGGAATACGGGCCTGGATGTATTCCCTGATCTTCTGATCCTCCACTAGTTTTTCAGAGAAGGTATTGCCTCCATACCAGTTGGAATCCCAACCGCGGACTATACCCAACCTCAGGCCTACAGGATTAATCTTTTGTCCCATTTAATTTATTCCTTCGTTTCAGTTTCTTCTTCGGTTACTACTTCGGCTCCGACCTTCTTCAGGCTGTCCAAAATTAACGTTACATGATTCGAGCGCTTGCGTATGCGGTGCGCCCTACCTTGCGGAGCGGGCCTGAGGCGTTTTAAAATTCGGCCGCCACCTACCCAAATTTCCTTGACGTAGAGGTCTGCCTCTTCAAGCTTGAGATCGCTATTCTTCTGTTCCCAGTTGGAGATCGCCGAGAGCAATAGTTTCTCGAGCTTGGGTGCCCCGTGCTTGGGTTCATACTTAAGGATGTTCAACGCTTTGCTGACGCGCTCGCCCCTGATGAGGTCGGCTACGAGTCTCATTTTCCTCGGCGAGGTTGGTACGTCGACCAGCTTGGCAACGACGGGGCCAGTCTTGGCCGCCTCCTTACGAGCGTCGCGTTTTTCTCTCTTCAGCACCGACCGCTTGGTCTTTTTCGTTGTAGCTTCTGCTTCTGCCATGATTACAAAGCGTTAATCTTTTCTGTTACCGGAGTGGCCGCGGAAGGTGCGGGTAGGAGCGAACTCCCCAAGCTTATGCCCTACCATGTTTTCCGTTACATACACCGGAATGAATTTATTTCCATTGTGAACCGCGAACGTGTGGCTGATCATCTCGGGAACGATCGTCGACCTGCGAGACCAGGTCTTGATCACCGACTTTTTGCCTGACTTTTCCGTCGCCTCTACTTTTTTCAAAAGACGGAAATCGCAGTACGGTCCTTTCTTAATTGAACGTCCCATTATTTTTTCCTCCTGGATATAATAAGGTTATCAGAATACTTCTTCGGACGGCGTGTCTTCTTGCCCTTCGCGTACAGACCCGTGCGGGACCTGGGATGGCCTCCAGATGCACGACCTTCGCCACCACCCATCGGGTGATCAACAGGGTTCATAGCAACACCGCGTGTACGTGGCCTGATACCCTTCCACCGATTGCGACCTGCCTTACCAACGCTCTCGTTCATGTGATCCGGGTTCGAAGCCGCACCTATAGTTGCGAGGCACACATCCATTACGTTTCTCATTTCACCGGACGGCATTTTCAACGTAGCGAAGCCGCCTTCGCGAGCCAGCAACTGTACGAATGATCCGGCAGAACGAGCGATAGCGCCACCCTTACCAGGCTTCAACTCTACATTATGAACAATGGTACCCAACGGAATCTTCGCCAAGGGGAGCGCATTTCCAACTTCGGGCGCCACATCGTGACCGGAAATGACCTGTTGACCCACCTGCAATCCCTGAGGCGCCAGAATATACGATTTGGCACCATCGGCATAGTGTAGCAGCGCGATCCGCGCCGTGCGCGTAGGATCGTATTCAATGGACTTCACCGTGGCGGGAACGCCGAACTTGTTTCGCTTGAAATCGATAATCCTGAGCTTTTGCTTGTGACCGCCACCGATGTAGCGCATGGTCATCCGCCCGTTGCTATTCCTTCCTCCCGATTTCTTCACCGTAACCACGAGAGACTTCTCTGGCTTGGAGGCCGTGATTTCGTCAAACGAAGGCGCCAGTCTGTGCCTGGAGCCCGGGGTTACCGGCTTTAGTTTCTTCAACGCCATGGTCTAAAAGTTATACGTTGCTGTAAAAGTCTATTACTTCTCCCTCAGCCAAGGTTACAATGGCTTTCTTGTAGTTAGGCTTGCGACCGGCCAAAACACCGGCTTTCGTGTAACGCACCTTAAGCTTGCCCATGACGTTCATGGTATTTACTTTCTCGACGTTCACACCGTATTTCTTTTCCACAGCCTTCCTGATCTCTACCTTGTTGGCATTCGCATCGACGATGAAGCCATACTTACCTTTCTCATTAAGGGCAGAAACTTTTTCCGTAACCAGAGGCCTCTTAAGGATACTCATTATTCTTTCGTTAATAAGTTTTCTAATTTACTGATCGCGCTTTCTACAAAGATTACGCTGTCGGCGTTAAGCACATCATATGTGCTGATCTGGTCGGCCGTGGTGATCTTTGCGTTGGGAAGATTCCGCCCCGAACGAACGATGTTCTGATTGGCTTCGGGAAGAACGAGCAGTGTCTTCTTATCGGCAAGTTTCAGCGCATCAAGCATGCTCACGTACTGCTTCGTCTTCGGACCGTCAAAGTTGAAATCCTCCAGAACCGCAATCGAATTGTCTTTTGCCTTATAAGTGAGGGCCGATTTGCGGGCAAGATCTTTTACTTTCTTGTTCAGTTTGAATGAGTAGTCGCGGGGAACCGGACCGAAAATGCGTCCGCCGCCTCTGAACTGTGGGTTCTTGATGTTACCCGCACGGGC
>CAZIAG010000532.1:1832-2851 GCA_964537375.1 uncultured Roseivirgaceae bacterium | reverse complement strand
TAAAAAGGAAGAAGTTTGTGATCGTAGTCGCCGAGTGGAACGAGGAGATCACAGACGCGCTCGCAGAGGGCGCGCACCAAACCCTCCTTCGGCATGGCGTGCCTTTTAATTCGATTCGGCGTATCAACGTCCCGGGAAGTTTTGAGCTTCCACTCGCGGCCATGAAGGCAGCTCAAAAAAAGGATATTGACGCGGTGATTTGTGTCGGATGCGTTATCCAGGGAGAAACCCCGCATTTTGACTACATCTGTCAGGCGGTAGCCAACGGCATCATGCGGGTTAACCTCGACACAGGAAAGCCAGTAGCCTTCGGCGTACTCACCACGCTCAACAAAAAACAAGCACTCGAGAGAGCTGGGGGGAAATTCGGAAACAAGGGAGAAGAAGCCGCGCTAACGGTGCTACAAATGCTTTCCATTTAGCACCAGGGGAAAATTTTATCCCCGATCCTCGGTAAGAATAAAACCCTTTTTTGCCAGGACCTGCAACGCAGTCAATACGTTGGCCGAACCAGTCTTCGCAAGAATCTCTTTTTGCGACTTGGAAATCACCTGCTGACTCACATTCAAGTCGCGGGCAATTTGCTGGACAGACAAGCCATCGGCGGACTTTCTGAGGATTTCAAGTTCCCGCGAGCTGATTGAAACTTTCATGGGAGCTACCATTGATTTTCTGGTAAAACCTTACACGAAGTTGCGTCCCGATCGCCACCCTTCAAATACCAACAAAGTGGTATATTTCGTATAGGTGCCAGCACGCATATCCCCGGATTTCCACGTCTGCCAACCAAATCCTTACGTCAAAGCAGGGTCGCATTCCAAGTATGAAAAAGCGGAATTTCAGCGTTGGTCGCTGTACCCAGGGATGATAGAAGCGTCAAGACCCGCTATTCCACGAAGGTATTTTGAATAAAAAACATGCAGGATTAGTAGGGGAGCGCGACAAGGATTATGAGGGAACTTTGCGAAAGGAATTCCCGTGTGGTCCTTGTTTCCATGAGTAGAGAGCTTTCTCCGAAA
>CAZIAG010000532.1:0-1822 GCA_964537375.1 uncultured Roseivirgaceae bacterium | reverse complement strand
TTCAGTCCCGCTAGACAACTGCCACCAGCCGAGGACGTTGATCTTTTTCGGGGACATCAAAGGAGAAGGGGACCTTTCCGTCCCCTTCCCACTACGATGGCGTACCCGCCTCATCATTCTAGTATGTCCCAACATTTCTTTTGGGCGGGATCTTCACCCCGACGACGTCCGACGCGGGATTGACCTACATATTTTTCACGACCTCGTTCGCAAACTCGGAGCACTTCAGTAACGTCGCCCCTTCCATCAGGCGATGGAAATCATACGTAACTCGTTTGGAAGAGATGGCACCCTCGAGGCCTTTTACGATAAGGTCTGCGGCCTCCTGCCAGCCCATGTACTCAAGCATCATCACACCCGATAGAATGACAGAACCAGGATTCACTTTATCTTGTCCGGCATATTTGGGGGCGGTGCCGTGAGTAGCTTCGAATATTGCATGTCCCGTTTTGTAGTTGATGTTACCGCCCGGCGCTATTCCGATTCCCCCCACGATAGCAGCCAGCGCATCGGAGATATAGTCGCCGTTCAAGTTCAACGTGGCAACCACGGAGTATTCGTCGGGACGAAGGAGGATTTGCTGGAGGAACGCGTCCGCGATTGAATCTTTTATTATAAGTTTTTTGCCATCCTTTTCAATGATTTGCCATGGGCCACCGTCGAGATCCTTAGCACCGAATTCGTTCC
Organism: uncultured Roseivirgaceae bacterium; assembly: GCA_964537375.1. Taxonomy (GTDB): domain Bacteria; phylum Bacteroidota; class Bacteroidia; order Cytophagales; family Cyclobacteriaceae; genus Chryseosolibacter. The sequence goes on along the minus strand of CAZIAG010000532.1, from coordinate 1,135 downwards.
TGGCAAGCGCATATCCCCAGTCGCGAAATCCACCTTCAGTGAATTTCATGATATTACCTTTATGCACGAGCGTTACGCTGGGCCGATTGTGTTGCAGCGCGAACTCGATGGCGGAGCGAATCAGGCGTTCGGAACCTTCCCGAGAAACGGGTTTGATCCCCACGCCTGACGATTCAGGAAAGCGAATCTTCTTATAATGTTTCGGGAAAGAATCTTTGAAAAGCGTGAGGAATCTCTTGTTCTCGTCAGTTCCTTCCTGGAATTCGATACCGGCGTAAATGTCCTCGGTGTTTTCACGGAAAATGACCATGTCGGTCTTTTGAGGTTCCTTTACAGGTGACGGTACGCCTTTAAACCATCTCACCGGTCTTACGCAGGCATACAGGTCAAGATCCTGGCGAAGAGCAACGTTCAGCGATCGTATACCTCCACCTACGGGCGTGGTTAAGGGACCTTTGATCCCGACAAGGTATTCCCGGAAGGCCGCCAAAGTCTCATCCGGCATCCACGAGCCCGTTTCGTTAAATGCTTTCTCCCCCGCCAACACTTCTTTCCATTGTATCTTTTTAGCGCCTTTGTAGGCTTTCTCAACGGCAGATTCAAACACGTGTTTCGACGCTGGCCAGATATCGACTCCGGTGCCGTCGCCCTGAATGAAGGGAATGGTGGGATTATCCGGTACTACCAGTCGCCCATTGCTGATGCTGATTTTCTGATCGCTCATTTTATAAGTTTGTTTTCGTAATTTTTTACCTCCTGAAAAAGCCCCGAAAATTAAAAAATTTTGACTCCATTAACAGCCGAATGTGGTAATCCTCGCATACCGGACGTAAAACCCTGCCGGGAAGGCGGTACTTTCTACAACAAAAATGCGTTAACGTTGTACATGAAATCAATTTCCTTGCTCTTGTTGCTCCTTCTCCTGCAGGGGTTCAGCCCAGTCGGGCGATCATCTGATTCACCGTGCCTGTCAACGGAAGAACGGAAGCTCTATGAACTGATCATGGATTATCGAAGATCCAAAGGACTGCAATCGATTCCGCTGTCAGGGCGTCTCACGATGGTGGCGCAAGCACATGCCCGTGACTTGAACGAACACTACAAGTTCGATCCAAACAATAAATGCAATCCGCAC
>CAZIAG010000531.1:352-2855 GCA_964537375.1 uncultured Roseivirgaceae bacterium | reverse complement strand
ATCCATGGAGAAGCGAACCACGGCGTCCATCCCTGTAGAAACCACGTAAACCTTTTCGTTGATCACCGCGACATGGTGTACATCGTTAAAGTATGGCGAGTCAATCGTTCCCTTTAAGGTCAGACCCGGCCAGCTGTACATGTACACCTGGGTAGGGGCTCCAAAATAAAGGATGCCGTTGCTTACGGACGCAGACGTCAACCGGAAGTCCCGCTTATAGGAGGTGTCCCTGTACGCATCGGGGACTTTTATTCTGATCAAATGCCGGCATTCACCAGAATCAGTATCCAACAAATCGACGCACCCCTCGGTGATCTCGCGCTCCTTCCCGATCATCTCGCGGATCCGGGAAAACCGCCCGGTTATCCCGCCTGTGACAATTAGCTTCATCTCTCCCGGTCTGGTCAGAATTTCTTATACGATGCTTTACGTCCAAGAAACAGGAGCTTCTTCACATGCCCAATCGTAACGAATCGAAAAATACTCGTCGGGTTATGGTGGGACGCAGTAAAATGGTTCGTGAACAATAAAATATTGAGCGCCCATTTCGGTATGCTTTCATTGACGCGGTCGTTGCCGACATCAACCTCCGTCTCGAGGAAATGTCCAATTTCATTGCGGAACCCTTCAGCGTCTGAATACATGTCTTCACTATAGAATACTTTGACGTTTTCGGAGCCAAACATTTTTTTGTATTCGTCAATAACGGCCCCTGAAAGAAGGATCATTTCGGGAGACCATTGCCGTGTCTGGAATTTAGTGCTTGGGTTCCTGATAAAGTCACGCAAAGTGAGCCGTCCCCCGGCTTTGACATAGTGATTGTGAATGCTTTGGATCCATTTGTCATGGTTGCGGCGCAGGACGATGATGACTTTGTTAAAATTTAGCTTTTTGAGATTTTGAATAGTCGATAGCGAATTTACGCCCTGACCTGTGCAGAAGGATCCCGCTAATCCCTCGTAGGAAAAGATTATGTTGCCCTCCGGGAGTTCCCGGGCAACCTCGTCCACCGCCAGACCGACTCCGTCCACAACAATTCGATTGCCCAAACGCTTGCAGAAAAAGAAATCCAAAAAGTTGTAGCCCTTGCAATAAGGGAATACATTCCTCTGCAAAAAGGTCGATGCCGTTTTAGGGTATCCTATATGGACAACTCTGTTTGTTTTCATTCGTGCCTGTAATGATTCGTTATACTTGAATAGGACCTGTCTTTTTTCCAATCAGGCTATAGACTCGCAAGATATCTTTTCTCAGCAAAAACAACCCAGCCAATGCGTTCAACAGTATAAATACGATCAAATTCCAAATGAGTCCAACGCCAACCGACAGGAGCAAGGAGCAGACACCGTATGAAATTGTCGAAATGGCCAGGGGCAGTCCGACAGCCTTGAAAAGGTGCAGCGGGGACACATTCATCTTACGGACCAATATGAAACACACTATGGCCGTATTTACCACCGTAGCAATGAGATGACCGAAAGCGACGCCAATCACTCCAAACACTCTAAAGCCGATATACATCGCAGGTATCATGATCGATGCCTTGACGATCTGGGCGACAAACTCCACCTTCGCAAATCCTGAACCTCTCAGCAACGATCCCGATGCATTGATCAACATGCTCACAAAAACGCTCAAAGCGAGTACCGTGATTATCGGCACAGATTCCGCCCATTTATCACCATAAAAAACGGCCAGAATATCCCGTGAAAAAATCATGAGCATAGTGAGCACAGGATACACTGCGATAGCATTGTAGCGAACCAATCGATAATAGTACTTGACTGCCTTTTCGCGGTCGGACTGCAACTTCCCAAACACCGGAAACATGATCTTGTTCAGCAAGAAGGCAAGCTGACTGCGAAGTACATTCGTGATGAGAAACGCGAAGGTGTATATCCCAAGGGAATGAGGACCCGCCAATTTCCCAATAATTAAATAATCGGATTGCGAAATCGCCTTGCCGACGATGCCCGTCCCCATAGTGTACATCCCGAAACGAAAGATCTCACGAAAAATGCTGTTCGACCAGGAAAATGACGGTCGCCATTTCGTATACCACCAAAAAAGGGGCATCTTGAAAATCGACGCCGAGGCTGCGTTGACCACCAACGCCCACACGCCCCCTCCGTACCAGGCAACCAATAGCGCAAGAATGCCTGATCCCAGGTTGCCTGTGCTGTTAATTATGGACAGCGCCTTGAAATTCAGGTCGCGCGTAAGTCTAACCCGGTGAGCCAGGTTTATCGGACTCAACAAAATACCTATACACAGAAACGGAACGATTGAAACAAGAACTGGCTGTTCAAAAAACCATGCAGCAAACCGCCCGACCGCAAAGCTGACAAAAGCATAAAACACGAGGCTCCAGGCCAAGCCGGTAAAAAACGCCGTATTGTAATAATCGTCGTTGATTTCCGTTTCCTTTTTCTGGATCAGCGCCGCACCCATCCCGAGGTCGTTGAACACCTGCAGCACACTGACGAAAAGTGCGGCCATTCCC
>CAZIAG010000531.1:0-342 GCA_964537375.1 uncultured Roseivirgaceae bacterium | reverse complement strand
AACACGAGGTTGACTAACAACGAGAAGCCACGATCGATGGCTAGCTCGAGCGTATTCCAAATAAATCCTCCTGCTATCTTTCTACCCAGTGTCATTTTGAATTCTGTAACTTTTCCAAAACACGTGTCAACTCCACATCCCATGTGCCGTTGCCACGGACATATTCAGCAGCACCCTCCGTCAGACGCCGCATCAACGCAGCATCACCAAGCAGCATGCCCATCTTTTCCGCTATATCTTCAATATCTCCTGCCTCATACATCAATAAATGTACGCCATCCCGAAATGTCTCCGGTATTTCCCCGGCCCGCGGCGCGATCGACGGCTTCCCCGCTGCAAGGT
>CAZIAG010000530.1:0-2869 GCA_964537375.1 uncultured Roseivirgaceae bacterium | reverse complement strand
GAGGCGTAAGGCGCATTACGCATGGGCCCCTTATCCTTGGTGAGAACCAAATGTTGCGTGCTGTCTCCTGAAAAAGTGTACTTCATTTGGACCCGGCCGTGCACAATCGAGTCATTGCCATGGTGAATGCTGACTCGCGTCCGGGGTGAACTGATCGATTGCTCTTCAAAAATGAATTCGGTGGAAACTGCAGTAAACTTCTTTTCGCCCATATGACGGACCTCGATGGTGGCCGGATCACCGTTGACCGAGGCACTCTGAATCATTCGGCCATTGAGTGAGAAGCCACCACGATAACGCACGTTATCACCGGCTAACCCCTGGATCTCGAGGTCGGACTGGTAAGAGCGAAACTTTGGATACGATGACCAGGTTGAATCTTTTCGGGGTTCGGACTTGAATTCGAATGTACCAGGAATCGGTCCGGGGGTCTTTCCGACATAGTTGAGTCTTACCATGTCCGACCTAAGCTCAGGCTTTCGAGTGTCGAAATGATACGTTAAGAAATTGCAGTAAACCGAGTCAGGGGGAAGCCCGGCGGCTGACCAGTCGAACGATCCGCCTTCACCGACAAAAATTGGATCGGTCAACGACCACGTCCCTTTCGAGGCTTTTAGAAAAACGGAGTCGTAGGATGTGACAAAATTCAGCGTTATCGTTTCAAAGGCAAGCACTGGTCCTTCAAGGTAAGGCGGCGGTTCAGGCGCAAGCCACAGGGGTATGCTTTCGGTGTCCGCGGTTGGTTCTTCTTCGTCGTAGGCCGCATCTTCCAGTGTGCCCGAGTCATCCGAATAATTGCTGTCGTCGTAGCTTTCCTGGAAATCGTCCTGGTAAGATGAATCATCTTGTGTGGACTCATCATCCCATGCTACCGGGGGGGATGATTCGATAAAGTCAAAACTGTACTTGTCGTCTTTGGCATATAAGCGGAAAGTACGCTCATGATGAATTGCGTGGTACTTAAAAAACCGATTCACGGAATTGAAAAATGCTTCCGCTCTAACCGGGGGAAGAGTTTCAATTACACGCCCGGCAACGCGAAGGTATTCACGAAGAGTGCGGTCGTCGACCTGCTCTACACTAACGGCCGCGACCAGTGCGGAAACGTAAGTAATCAAATGAGGCCTTACGGAATATTTCCGGGTTCGCATCATGTAGGTCTGGCTTCGGATCGTGCGTTGAACATCGGCCCCGAGGTCATTCCATATACGCGCAAAAGAAGAGGCAAGCGCGATCACTTCATCGTTCCTCGTTTTCTGCAGTACTATCTGAAGACTATCAGGGAAGGAAAGTGAAGCGGCCGGAGGAAGCGATGAACCCTGACCCAGACAGGGCACAACCGCCGAACAGCAGACAAGTATCAAATATGAAACAACCTTCTTCACCTGTGACTCATGAAATTCGCAAATAAACGCGAAATAAGCTATCGGTTCGCGACAACGTCTAAAGTAGAACGAAAAAAGGACCACGGGACGTGCATCATTGGCGAGCTTTAGAAATAAGCAGCAGGATAAGGGAAATAATGACACTCAAAACGATGCTGGTGGCAAGGGGGAAATAGACCTTGAAATTGCCACGTTCGAAATAGAAGTCGCCAGGCAGTTTACCGAGAAATGGAATTCGGCCGGAGTAATGAATGACGATCCCCGCAACGATGAGAATAATTCCGGTTATTATGAGAAATTTGCCCATTATCGCAGTTTCCTATGGCCAACAAAGGTACGCTGTTTTTGATTCCGAACCTTATCGCCCCAGCGTCGGGAACGGCCGTGCTAAGTCCCATGGTGTTTGAAACGCTTCCGCGGATACGACATTTCCTGGCAGAAGATATTAGATCGGCGAGACGGTACTTCAGCAAGCTGCAAATATTTGAGGCAATAGAAGATTTACATTTCGTCGTCCTGAACAAGGATTCGCGCGAGGAGGATCTCAATGAATTGATGAAACCGCTATTGGACGGATTCAATATGGGAGTAATCTCTGAGTCAGGCTGTCCCGGAGTTGCCGATCCCGGATCGCTGGCCGTGCGGTACGCTCATGGTATCGGGGCTGCCGTCGTCCCGCTGGTTGGACCTTCGTCGATTCTGTTGTCAGTGATGGCCTCCGGATTAAATGGGCAGCGATTTGCATTTAATGGCTATCTCCCGATCGGCCAGGGCTCGGATCGGGTTATTCGTGAATTCGAAAAAGAATCCCGTAAGAAAGGTCAGACGCAAATCTTTATCGAAACACCGTACCGGAACAATGTTATTTATCAGCGACTGATCAAAAACCTCCATCCGGAAACCTGGCTATGCGTTGCGCTCGACCTTACCGGACCCGACCAACGGATTACCACACAGCGTGTTGCCCAGTGGAAGAAATCGAAGACGGAGTGGCCGAAAAGGCCGGCTGTGTTTTTGTTCCTGGCCACGCATGATTGAATTTTTTGATTTGGCCAATTCCTCTAAATTTGCCCACTTAAATTTTTGCCAATTCATCAATATGCCCTATTTATTCACCTCGGAATCGGTTTCCGAAGGACATCCCGACAAGGTTGCCGACCAGATCTCTGACGCCCTTATCGATTACTTTCTTGCCTATGATCCAAATTCGAAAGTAGCCTGTGAAACGATGGTCACGACCGGTCAGGTGGTTCTGGCCGGAGAGGTCAAATCTGAAGCATACCTGGATGTGCAGGATATCGCCCGCGAAGTGATCCGGAAGATCGGGTATACGAAAAGTGAATACATGTTTGAGGCGAACTCCTGCGGCATCCTCTCGGCTATCCATGAGCAATCCCCGGATATTAACCAGGGTGTTGAACGCACGAAAAAAGAGGACCAGGGCGCGGGCGCAGTCCCCCACCTCCTCGTACGCCGTGCCCACC
>CAZIAG010000529.1:0-2875 GCA_964537375.1 uncultured Roseivirgaceae bacterium | reverse complement strand
GTTGGTAATGGAACCCTCAAGTCGGCGAACGGTCGACCAAACTGACAATTGGGACGATTCCATTGTCAACGTCAATGTATCGATGGCAGTCGAAAAACATTCAAAATAGGATTGTTGGGATGCCTTGACCTCGAGGCGTTTGAATTCGCAGTCCGAAATTCTAATCCATCCGCGGTTCTGCGCAATCTTTAGGTTATCCATATCGAGATTGCGAATGGTGGCAGCGGCTCCATCGATGGTCACTCCTTCAAAACGGTTCGCGGAAACGAACACGGTAACTCTGATGGAATTCTTGTCGTCGTCATCAAGGCCGAGCAGGGTGACCGTGTCACCTGAAACGCGGTACTTCAGGTTTTGGAGTTTTGCCCCCGATATGCTGCGTACCTCGAGATGTGTGCTGGTATCGGACTTTTCGATATGTATGTATCTGTCGATGTCGCGCACAACAAGAAAGCGTGTTTCCGGCAATTTAACTCGTTCCGCGATGCTGTTGGAATCGTCGATAATGTATGGCGTGCCCCTGAACCGGACCTCTGCGAAGATGGCGGTCATATAGAGGAAGAGGAAGCCAAAGAATCCGATAAGTATCTGGTTGCTAAGCTTCATATAGTTTCATTACAAATTTTCAAGATGTTCTTTCAACTCGTCTGCTGTTATGCCCAACAGGGCTGCCTGCCTGAGAAACTCGGGCAGAACCTTGTTGAAAAATTCCTCGCGTTTTCCTTTGAGGATGATCTTCTGCGCTTCAGGACTTACGAAGTACCCGATGCCCCGCTGGTTTTCGATGATATTCATGGCTTGTAATTCACTATAGGTTCGCATGATAGTGTTCGGGTTCACACCCATTTGGGCGGCCAGTTCCCTGACGGATGGGATCTTCTCCCCCGCGGGGTATTCGCCGCTCACTACCTTCTCGGTAATGGTGTCGGCGATCTGAAGAAAAATGCTTTTGCCGTTCTGAAATTGCATGCTACACCTCCCGTTCTTTTAGTTTTCTGAACGCGACGAACAGCATCACTCCCGAACTCGCAGCCAACGCAAACGCGGCCATTTGGAGCGCCAGTTTTTGTTCAAGCGGGAACAAATACATGTGGTCGGGCGGATTGTACCGCTCGACCCCAACGTGCTCCATCATGATGTAGCCGTAAATGGAATAGAAAGCGACGATCAATGCGAGCGCGAACAGCGATTTGATCAATGGCTGTTTGCCGAACATCGCCGCCCCGGTAAACACCAGGACAAACGCAAGCAGCACACTCAAAACGATGATAGCGTATACAAGTGGACGGTACTCTTCGTTCATTTCCATCCTGACAGCTTGTGCCAGTCCGACTGGGGTAAACCCTTCCTCGGAGATTATGGAGAATATGTATCCCTGCAGGTGAAACGTTACCCAGAACAACAAGGGAAGAAGGATGATCACGACCGCGATCCGGCTGATAAGTTCAAACAGAAATTTTTCCGGCACGGACGCGGGGACCATCAGGTAACTGATAGTGCCTTCCTTCGATCGAAACGCGGGGAACGAGTGTCCTGCGTAGAGAATTCCAAACACGCAGACGAATACGATCATAAACGTCTGGAATTCCTCGGTGCGATGCGGCCTCATATCGTTCCCGATTTGTCCTATGACCAGGACAATGAAGATCGTCCCCACATAGGCAACCGTCGAGAATAGCAACAGTTGCGTGTTTTGCAGAAAATACTGTCGGCAAAGCAACAAGAACCGTTTACCGCTGAATATGTTATTTGACATAGTCCTTCATCTTTTCAGTACCATTGGAAATCGCATTAAACAACAACTCGATGTCGACAGGGGAGTTGCCGTCAGTTTGCGGCGTAATGATCTTGTAGCCGCCCGGGATCACTTCCTGGTAAAGGACGTCTTCACCCTCGGTTGAAGTAGCCGTGGTGAAACGAAGCTGGGATGCGATCTCGTACATGTTCTTTTGCATGATAAACTTCCCTTTCTCCAGCATTATGACCCGATCGATGAGATTCTCCACGTCGCGCACCTGGTGAGTGGAAATGATCACGAGTTGATCGTCGTCAAGCGAGCCCGCCATCACTCTTCGAAAGATGGCTTTCGATGGAATATCGAGGCCGTTGGTGGGTTCGTCGAGGACCAACAATCTGCATTTGCTCGAAAGAGCGAAGGATATCAGAAACTTCTTCTTCTGCCCATAGGAAAGCTGGGTGAGCTTCTTGTCTTTCGGCAATTCGAAATCGCCGATAAGGCGCTCCAATAAGGCGTGATCGAATCGCGGATAAAACCCACAATTCGCATTGACAAACCTTCTGATAGAGACGGCTGGATGGTGGAATTCCTCGGGCAGGAAATAGATGTCCCGCAGGAGGGAGGGACTCCGGTCCCAGGGACGGTGGTCCAGCACCTGGACGAGCCCGTCGGTCGGCCGCAGCAGACCGATCATTAGTTTAAGCAAGGAGGTTTTGCCTGCGCCGTTCTTGCCCAGCAGGCCGACGATGCTTCCCGACTGCAGCTCACAATCAAGATTTTGAAACAATGGACGCTGTTTCTGTGAATAGGCAAATTTTAAATTCTTGATAATGACCATTTTAGCTGTTTTACTGTATTACTTAACTAATACAGTACAATAGTGAACAATTGTTCCATTACTTCCAAACGAATTCATTGGAATTTGTCAAAAAAAAGTTCTTGGAGGTTCGCCGGGGAATTACTGCAGGGGAGGCTCAGCAGCCTGTTACCCGGGTATGGCTGGATATTTTCTCACTGTCCACCTCAAGTCGACGCCCCCCAGTCAACCTTCCGAAGAGGTTCCGCGTCTCTTGCACTGTTCTAAGGAGATTTCATAACCATTGACACCCATCATGCTGGCAAGAATTTCGGTCTCCG
>CAZIAG010000528.1:0-2879 GCA_964537375.1 uncultured Roseivirgaceae bacterium | reverse complement strand
TACCAGTCACCCATGCGGCGCATAACTCCGAGTGTAATGGACCTTTGATTGGAGGGTGGGGTTTCTGCTCACTCCAGGCTTCGGGTGATAGAGAATAGAGAATGTGCTCCAAACGTGGACGCAATGATCACTATGCCGGTATGGGCAAAACCCTGGGCCTTGTTCCTTGGTACCTTGAAATTTGAAAACCCAGATTGTCTACGCGTTGAGTTCATCCTCTACCCTTGCCCTAAAGGGAACTGCGAGCAGGCCCCGCTCATGGTACGGACCTTATTTGGTGACGAAAATTTCTCCGCGTTGAGTTCATCCTCTACCCTTGCCTGAAGGGAAACCCCGAGCAGGCCCCGCTCATGGTACGGACCTTATTTGGTGACAAAAATTTCTCCGCGTTGAGTTCACGCTCTACCCTTGCCCTGAAGGGAACTACGAGCAGACCCCGCTCATCGTGCAGACTTTATTGGTGACGAAGAGGTTACGCTCTCACGAAGACCAGCGTAACGAGATAAACGACATACAAGCATACAAACACAACGCCCTCGGTACGGGACACGGCGCGGTCGCTGCGGAAGACGGGATAACACGCGATGGCTACGGCGGCGGCCAGGGGAAGATCAAACCATAAGATGTCGCGACTGACATCCACGCCCTTGGGAGCGGCAATGCAAGTCAACCCGAGAATGACAAGGATGTTCGAAATGCTACTGCCGATCAGATTGCCCACGGCTACTTCGCGATCGTCTTTCCAGGTGGCTACCATGGTGGTGACCAACTCCGGCGCCGACGTCCCTATCGCGACGATCGTCAACCCGATCACCGCATCGGATACACCCATGCGCTGAGCCATTTGCACTGCGCCATCAACCAATAGTTCGGCACCCCATATCGTGAGTGCCATACCGACAAGGAGAATACCCAACTTCGCCAGCACAACGAAGCGGCCACGCTTCCGGATCAATACTCGCTCACCATATTCCTCCGCATACTCGCGACGCATGGCGGCGGTTTCGCGTTTGCTCAACCGCATGAGCGCAATCAAATACAGGATCGCACCGGCGACGAGGACCATACCCTCGATCCTGCTGATCACTCCGTTCCACGACATCAAAATCAACCCTACCGCGGCCGCAATCATCACTGGCACATCCAGCCGAAGACTGAGCATCGGCAAAGGTAGACGCCGGATCGCCGCACTAAGACCAAGGATAAAAAGGATGTTCAAAATATTGGTTCCCGCGATGTTCCCGATAGCAAGCGTACCCCTGCCCTCACTGGCCGCTGTAATACCCACCGCCAGCTCGGGCATGCTGGTTCCCACGGAGACAATCGTCAAGCCGATGATGATCGGCTTTACACCCATTAATGCAGCGAAAGCGGTAGCCCCCCGCAAGGTCAGTTCAGCGCCCACGGTGATAACAACGAGTCCGGCCAGGAATATGATGAGTGGAGGAAGCTCCATATGGCGTGTGCGTTTAGTATTTCATCGGAACGGTTTGGGCGTCTTCGCTCCTTTTTAATATACCGCCCGATTATTATACAACTCAACGCATCGAAACATTCCCGCTCACTCAAGGCAATACAACCAACGGCAACGATCCTTCGTGAACAATATCATTCACCAGGAACCGCCGGAACAAGCGGTCGGTGAGTGTCCTCGAACCTCGTTGTACCATAACCTGTTTGAAATGCTCCTTACCTTTGAATACCCGGTAGGTCGACGGATGTTGCTGATGATACTTTTCGGCAAGCGACTTGACGTATTGCGTCATTTCCTCTTCTTCGGGATCGTCTACCGACGAGATAAATTCGAGTTGTGTTATTACCGGCCTATACTGATCGAGGAAGTCATCGAAAGCTTTTTCGTTCAACGGGAACCGATGACTCAACGCAACAACCAGCCTTCTCGGGAGCAGGTTACACAAGGCATCCGAAGCAGCACACAACGTGTCGGGAACGGCTACCACGGTACACGCCATTTCATTCACAATCGTTGTGGCCGTGTTTCCCATCAGCAGGTGTCGCAACATTCCCGCACCGCGTACACCAACAAGAACTACATCGTTGTAGCCCTCCTTCAGCAAGTCACGCACCGTGTTGAGCAGGTAATATTCCGTCACCACATATTGGACATCGTCTTCCTTCAATCCTTTCTCCGCAGCCAGTGTCTTCAGTTCTTCAAGGGCCTGGTCTTTTTCGTGGCGAATGATTTCCTGTCGCGTCGCTTCATCAGCCAGCGCGGGAAAGATCCCGGCCACCTGGTGCACGAACACCAGCCGTGCATTCGACACTTCACTCCACCGCGTGGCCAACTCGGCTAATGCGTGTGAGTAAGCGGAAAAATCGATGAGGGCGATCAGGCGGTTCTTCATTGCGCGTTTGTTTGTATTGACAAAGTTCCGGTGCAGACAATGGATGACCAATGATAAAAGTCATACCGGGCGAATGCCTTTTCTCAGGACGAGGCGCCCCGAACTCATTGAACAAAACCCTTAATTTGTTATCTTCATAGATCGGTCGGGCCGGCCGATGGTTACAACTCTACCGTTGAGGGCATCTATTACCGACCGCGATCCGACCTGTGGGAGTAAGGAAAAGGCGGCAATGCTCAGGTCGGGATAGCAAGATCAAAATATTGATGAGCAGCGAAACGGCAACGAGTTATCTTTAAGCAAATTGCAGCCCTCGGTTGGCAGCGTCACCTTAAACACCACTATGTGAAGCGACTGAACAAAACCATTTCGTTCCTGACGCTGACCTTCCTGACCAGTTACGCTGCGGCTGGATTGTTTTACCTTCTCGGCGGGGAATACGATAGAACCGAAGGCAGCTCCCCCGCCCTCCAGCCAGAAGTCGCGCTCGAGCGCCAGGATCACTCTCTCCCG
>CAZIAG010000527.1:0-2885 GCA_964537375.1 uncultured Roseivirgaceae bacterium | reverse complement strand
GTAGCCACGACCAACGTCTTTAAGGACAACCGGTCCTGGCATGCCTCATAATTACCCTCCAACTTCTCAGCAAGCTTGAAATGAACCAAAACTGAAATGAATAAGATCGATCCGATAATCGCCGTCAAAGATGTAAATGCAAGCGCCGAATGGTATGAGCGTGTCCTGGGCTGCAAGAGAACACACGGACGAGACAAGTTTGCCGTATTGGAAGACGAGAATGGCGAAGTCTTGCTTTGCCTGCATACGTGGGGAGAACACGCCCACCCCACGATGCAAGATTCAGGAATTTCACCAGGGAATGGATTAATTCTCTATTACAAGACTGACAAGATCGATCTGATTATAGCGAACATCGAGAAAATGCAATATCCTATCGAAGAAAAAATGCACGTAAACCCCAATTCAGGAAAAAAGGAATTCTCTATACGCGACCCGGATGGGTATTACTTGACCATTACGCAGTACCACAAGTATGAGGGTTAGAGGATCGCTTCCAAAACCATCGCGGGCAACGCCATGAAGTGGACAAGCCGGCGGCAAAGAGTAGCCTTCACCGCATCCGAAAAAAGTTGTATACCCGGATAAATTGGCCCGCATGGAAAAACAAAGCGCCCGGTGGCCAAGGATTTCTTCGAGAGAGCAGCCGCTGGCGCTTTCATCGGAATTCCCGGGTGCATCACCATAGCGGCTGTGAATCTACTCTTTCACAAAGGAACGCAGATAGAGAAGAAGAGGAAGAGCGTTGTAAGAATCGTCATATGGACAATGTCAATGAGTATTATTGCGTCTGTGATTGGCACCGCCGCCTTCTTTTCCCACGCGTCGTGAATTAAAATGTAAGAGATCATGTTAATTCCTTCCCGAACACTCTCGTTCCGCACCCGACCCAGTCGCAAACAAGTATGACGTGCAATGAAACAACCGATATACAAATTCATATATCACCCATCTATCAACCGGCTTCTGAGAAATATCAACAAGGCCCTTTCGCCGATACTTCCCAAAAAGCTGAGAATTTCACCATCAGGGGTGCTGACCATTAGGAATAGAGAAGGCAAGAAACTAAGGATCAGGACGAATCAAACCAGCTATGTGACCCGGCTGATATTCTGGGAAGGTTATCGGAATTTTGAATACACAGACATTTTCCTAAAACTGGTCAGGCGAATAAATGTATTCTATGACATCGGCGCCAACATCGGATACTATTCCTTACTGGCCGCAATGGAGAACCCCAAAATCGGGGTGGTCGCCTTTGAACCAGCTAATGGACCATTGCACTACCTGAAGGAAAATGTTCGTATCAACAACTACAACAATATCGTCGTTGAGCGTGTTGCACTATCCGAAACGACCGGTACCCTATCGTTTCTGGAAGTGAAAAACAAGAAGTACACATACCTCGAACACAACCTGTCGGGTGAAGGAAACGCCGGAAGCAAGACCTCCGGACGAGAATTTGCTCGTACAGCGGTAAGAACCACAACATTCAATCAATATGTAACGGAAAACACTGAGGGCCCAATTGACCTGGTCAAGATGGATACGGAGGGTACGGAACACCTGATCCTGCAACACTCGGGCATTATCCTGGAACAGATGAAACCCATTTTCATCTGTGAAACGTTATTTCATACCAATGAACTTGAACTCGAGTCGATTTTCAGGAAATATGACTACGAATTCTATAACCACACGGATTCAGGGCTGAAAAAGGTGTCTTCCATAGCCAGGGATAAGGACGACGGCATCAGGAACTGTTTTTTTGTACACCCGAGCAAGTTCCACCTCATCAAGGACTTTATTCGCCAGGGTTCTCCAAAAAAGAATTGACGACAGAGAAAATAATGCAATTCCAAAAAACCGCCCTTAGCCTATGAGAATAGTAAATGCTCCTGGCTATTTGCACTTTTCATGACTGTCCAGGATCATTGGACCGCTTTGAACCCCAAGACGTTAAGAAAATCCCGTCAAGCAGTTGCATCAAAGCATTTATCATGAAAGGGTTGAAAATGACCCGACTAAGTCGCAATTTGGAATCAGCAGAAATCGCCAAAACCAGGCTTAAGACCACGGAACACCAAAACCTTTGAGGTTGACGGGCAAAATTTTCGTGTGACGGCCCGCCCAGGCACCGACCTAAAGAAAAAACGCAACAAATGGAGGAACCCTACATTCAAGACCACACCTTTGAACGAATCAATGTTCTGTCAAAAGGTGAATACGAGGGCTGCACCTTTAACGGTTGCGACTTCGCCGAAGGTGAACTTTCAGGTTCTAAATTTATCGACTGCACATTCAATGGATGCAATTTAAGCCTGGCGAAATTGAACCAGACCACCCTTCGCGACGTGAAATTCAAGGATTGCAAAATGCTGGGTCTCCGATTTGATACCTGCGACGAGTTCGGGCTTGCATTCTCATTCGAAGGGTGTCAAATGAGTCATTGTTCGTTTTACAAGGCGAGACTCAAAAAAACCGTCTTCAAGGATTCGCATTTACAGGAAACCGACTTCGCCGAGGCTGACCTGACGAGTGCTGTCTTTGACCATTGCAATTTGCTGCAAGCCATCTTTGATCGAACTATACTGGAAAAGGCAGACTTTCGAACGGCCTATAATTATTCCATCGACCCGGATTCCAACCAAATCAAGAAGGCAAAATTTTCGATCATGGGTGTTTCCGGATTGCTGGATAAATATGATATTGTTATTGAAAGGTAACGGGTCCTTCTCCGACAACGTCCGTGTCTATTCTATGGTGCAACAGGGGCGCTGAAGGATTCAGTGTCAGCATCCAGCGTGTGGTTTCAGGCTTTTTGCTGAAATGACTGACCGAATTATCCATCTGGATAGATACGGGGAGTAAATTCGACACCGGTT
>CAZIAG010000526.1:604-2889 GCA_964537375.1 uncultured Roseivirgaceae bacterium | reverse complement strand
AAACGAATCTAGGAATTTCCCCCGATATTTTAGTCGGGGATAATGCCCATTTTCTTCATCAAAAACGTGGCATTCATGCGCGTGGCCATGCCCCGATTCAGTTTGTAGCTGAACGACAATTGCTCGTTCTCGATCGTTGCTTCAAAACAGAAGTTTCGTACCTGTGATGGATGTTCGTTTTCCAATCCACCCAGGGCGAGGTCATGCGTGGCAATGACGGCGAGACAGGGATGATTGAGCAATTGTTTCACTACGGCAATCGATCCGGCTTGTTTATCGTTGGAGTTGGTTCCTTTCAGGATCTCGTCCAACAGGATCAACAACGGGATATCGCGACGGAGCTCCTGTACGATGCCACTTAATCGATCAAGTTCTGCGTAGAAGTACGATTGATGATCTCTTAAGGAGTCCGCGGTTCGCATCCCGGTTCGCAGTTGGATCAACGGGCAATGAAACTCCTTCGCGAAGACCGGAGCGCCGTTCAGGGCAAGTACCAGGTTGATCCCGAGTGTTCTCAGGAACGTGCTCTTGCCGGCCATGTTGGCACCTGTAACGATCATTACCCTGAATTCGTTTCCAAGCTCAACGTCATTCAACACGCATTCCTCCTTCGCGATGAGCGGATGGCCCATCTCCGTGGCCCGTACGCTGAGATTGTCGTGAATGCTGGCGTGGCAATAGGAGGGGTTGTTGAATGCGTAGGTGCCAAAGCTCGACAAGACTTCAGTCTCGTTTGCAACGTCAAACCATTTTTCGAAGTCGCCCGCGTTGTCCTCCTTCCATTTTTCAAGGCGATAAACACATTGCAGGTCATAGAGAAGAATACTGTTGACAACCAGCATGGTCATGCTGTTGAGTCTGGCGTCGAAGGCACTGACAAGATTTGCAAGCTGGTCTACCTTGCGGTCTGCGTCGCGCGCTTTCTCAGAGAGATTCTTCATCAAGGGCGAGGAAAAATGCTGTCCTTCCAATTGGCGCAACAACGACGCGTATCTGCTGAGTATGTTTTTCTTTTTGCTGATGTAATCATGGAAAACATTTACCCGCTTTAAATGGAACGAAAGGAAGGCCCACTGGAATGCTGCCATCAGCAACGCGATGGTTCCAAACCCGCTTGAGGTGAAGGCTGCCACAATCGACGCGATTGTGAGGATGGGTACCAAATTCAGGATTATCGCATAGAACGGCTTGCCGTAAATGGACGCACTCTGTTTCACCCAACTCAGCAATTGTGCTTTGTCATCGGGCAGCTCTTCAATCGCCATCCCGGCTGCCTGGACACGCTGGCGAAAATCGGTTTGAGCCGAAAGCTCCCGAATGGCTTCCTGGCGTGCTTTGATCGCATTGACGGTTTGCGGTGGACAGGAAAGCCACGAAGCCATCAGCTGCTTTCCTCCGCGTGTATTGCAGCGGTTAAGGTACTGGAACAATGATCCGTCGCCGAAGATATCGAGGTCGTGGGAATAAGGATGGTGGACATCGATAAAGTCGCTGCCATTGTCCAATTCCGACAAGGAACCCTTCAGCAAGCGAATTTCTATATTGTTGATCTTGACCAGGTTCTCCAGGTTCTCTTTCCGCGAAAACAGTCCACTGTGAATCCTGACCAAAATAACAAACCCAACGACCGGTAACGGAAGCAGGTAGAGCAGCGATGTATGCGTAAGCCCAAAATAGAGGATGGCGCCAAAAGCAAGTGCCATCGAAAGTCGGGCGTAGGAAATGATCGAAATCCTGGAAAGGACTGGCTGGAGTTGCCTCGAGTAGCTGGCCCTGCGCTCCTCGTAGAATGACAAGAGTTCCTTACGCGCCATGCTGAAATTTAGAGCAACTTTTCGATCAGGCGAACGACCTTCGCGAGTTCCTCTTTATCGGTTTCATCGAAGTGGTTGAGTCGTTCGCTGTCGATGTCGAGGACCAGTTTGACAACGCCATCCTTTAGCGCCGGGAATACGATTTCAGATCGCGCCGCGGAGTTGCAGGCGATGTGACCCGGGAAATGTTCGACATCCGGAACAACGATCGGCTTTTTTTCCTTCCAGGCCGTTCCACACACGCCTTTCCCCAATCCGATCCGTGTGCAGGCAATCGGACCCTGGAACGGTCCCAGTACCAATTGATCATCCTTGACCAGGTAAAATCCGACCCACAAGAAGCCAAAGGTCTGATGCAGCGCGGCAGCGATATTTGCAAGGTTTGCTATCAGGTCCGGCTCGTCTGTCACAAGCGCCTCGAGCTGGGGGATCAGGGTCGCGTATTGGGTGCGCTTGTCGTCCGACGTCGAG
>CAZIAG010000526.1:0-594 GCA_964537375.1 uncultured Roseivirgaceae bacterium | reverse complement strand
AGATAATTAGCTCCTCTGCCATGCTCTTTAACGATTTCAGGCAAAGGAACATGTTTCAAGAGAAAAATACCAACGACCGGAAAAGTTAGTTCGTGACCCTAACTTAATGCTCATCATTGGAGACACTTCGCTGAACTCGTTTCGACGACTGGTCGTATTTGGGGGACGGCATACTTTTTTTCGATTTGGCGATCTTTCTATCATGCGCCGTTTTCCCAAAGTCTTGGAACGCGGTTCAAATTTGATTTCTGTTCTGGAGTTTAAGCGGTCGCTCGTCGACCTTCAGTCAAAACGACCCGATATCTGCCTCCGTTATCGGTTGCTGGGAGAGATGTGGGCGATACATGCCCTGCGTGTTGTCCGGGTAACCGAGAAAGGCGTAATCCTCAGCGATGACAACGGGAATCGTTTCGTAAACCTTCCCGACTTGTCGGCCATCATGCAGTTCGAGATCGATGCGCCTTTTCAGGGGTTCCAGCCGCACTATCATTATACCGTAAAACCGACGCCTGAGTTCAGTTCGGACTAGGTCGCATTACAACCGTTCAAGGTCCTTGCGCGTTTTTTCGTTTTCGATGTTTCCGGTGTTCAACG
>CAZIAG010000525.1:0-2891 GCA_964537375.1 uncultured Roseivirgaceae bacterium | reverse complement strand
GGTGGTCGAGACTGCCCTTGATGCTGGTGATGAACTCGTTCTTGTTCAACAAGTGCATTGTGGACGTAGCCAGTTCGTTATTCATGTGGCGTAATTCCGACTCGAGCTTTTCGTTCTGCAACCGGTTGATTTCTTCCTGCGTTTGTTGCGACAGCTTTTCCAATTGGGTTTCCTTATGATCGAGTTCCCTTCGCTGCTTTTCTTCGAGGAGTTCCTGTTCTTTCTGGTATTTCCGGTCGATGATGGTGAATCCTCCGAACAACATTGAGACAAAGGAAGCGCCATAAACCAGGTATGCCCAGACAGACCGATACCAGGGCGGGTCTATGGTAAATGTGAAATGCGTCGGTTGACTTAGTTCGCCCTTGATGTTCCGTGCTCTTACCCGGAAGGTATAGGTGCCCTCCTTGAGGTTTGTGTACTCCTTGTGCGTTTGGTTGGTCCAGGGTAGCCACCCGTTGTCGTAATTTTCCAGGAAGAACTGGTATTGAACGTCGTTACCGCTTTCGAACGAGTTCGCCGAGAAGGTGAACGACAGGGAGTTCGACTTGTAGGGGAAGATAGGTTGCATCGAAGGAAGCTGCGCCCGAACGACGGAGTCGCCCTTGCGGTAGCTACCGGCAAAGACGATGGTATCTGTTGACACGCGTCTTATCCAGGTCTGAAAATCCGATGATTGCGACGAACTCACCAACGGGTTATACAGGATGAAACCATCTTTTGCACCGTACAATACCTGGTTATTGCGTAGTACGGAGATACTCTGAAGGTCATCGTTTAAGTATTTCCTGAGCTTGCCGAAGGCATTCGTCTCGATCACATACTCGCCGACGGCGTCTTTTCTCAACACGCCAATGGCGTCTTCACTGATGAAATAGATGTTTCCCAAAGCATCCTCCTGCAGGAACCAAACGACATTGTCATCGCCAAGGTATTTGTTCAATAGATCATGGGGCACGAATCGGTCGCCGGTGTGATCGTACCGAAATAGACCGCGCTGCGACGTGAACACCAGCTCATTGCGTATGCGAAAGACATTTATCAACAGGTTGGAGGGGAATCCCTTCTCCTCACCGTAAAATGAGGCGGATTCAATTCGTGAATAGTCTGCGCTGAGTCGTAATCGAAATGCGCCCTTGTAGCCGTGCGTAACCCATACCTGTCTGTCGGCGTCCTGTGCCATGACCCGGGAGGATTCCCCAAATCCGGCAAGGCGTGTGCCGGGACGCCAATGACCGTCAACGAGGTGGAAGAGCTGCAGGCCTGAGTAGTTACCGCCCAGCATTTTCGACCCATCGCCGGCAAGGGGCAGGAACGTCCACGACCCCGGCAAGTCTGAAATCATGATCGCCCGGGTTCCCTCGATGCGCATTGTACCGTTGTGGTGGCCCACCAACACGTCACGCAAGTACTGCCCCACGGAATACACTTGTCCGCGTGTACCTTCAACCAGCGAGTAGTTGCCCTCCGGGTTTTGTACATACACGCCTGTATTCGTACCGAGGAACAGACGGTTGTCATTCAGCATGGCTGCATATCCCGACCCAGGCAAGCCGATCTGTTCATTGATAAATGTAAACGGTGAGCCTGTCTCTACATACGATATCCCGTTGTTTTGTCCGACCCAAAGGTTGTTCAGGGCGTCCTCGTAGATGCTGAGTACCGTGCGAGTTTGTATTCCACGGCCACGGGTAAGCTGAAGTTGAACTTGTCCGTTCGGATCGGTAATGATTAGTCCATTGTATTGTGTGCCGATAGCGAAATTCCCGTTGCGTAGTCTGACCATGCAGTTGATGATCGACTGTTTGAATAGCTCTTGCGATTCCGGGTTCCAGGGGCGGATATCGCCTGCGTTGTATTCATAGACACCGTCCTGGAAAGTGGCCACGAGGAGCTGATCGTAATGAAGGGGGAGTACGGCTGAAATACTCGTATTCGCAAAAAGGCCACCGGCCCGGATGTTGACAAGTGTGGTGTCGCTGAGCCTGCTGAGACCGGTGAGCGGTTGATTGACGATCAGTTCGCGGTTGACCAGGTAAGAGTGGTCGATCCCGTTCGGCGAATGGACCACCTTGAAATCGTGCCCATCATAAAGGTAGATATTTGAAAACGTACAAAAGTAGACCTTTTCCTGGTCGACATAGACGCTCCACGCCTCGTCGAAGTTACGGTCGCCCGGTGGCAGGCTGTCGGCGAGTGAGACAAACTGAAGTTGTCCCTTTTGGTCCGGAAAGAAATAGCCGAAGTCGCCCTGACATCCTACGAAGATCCGTCCGCGTCCATCGCATGCTACACTCCTGACCTTCGTGGCATTTTTCACCGGGTAGGTAGACCATTGACTTCCGTCGTATTCCAGCAATCCAAAATTGTTGGCCACATACAGCAGTCCCCGGTGGTCCTGGGTGATCTGGTAGTTCTGGATGCCAGCGTGGTAGTCGAGGGTGCTGAAATTGGTCACCAGGGGTAATCCGGGCCCGATTGGCTGGCTCATCACGAGGGATGTGCTGCATAAACAAATCAAGAGAGTGACAGCGACTATTCTCATTTGGACGCCTTGAGGATGATATCTTACCCGATGAGCCTTGGGGAATACTGTGATGTACTAGCCTAAATCCAAATATAGCTAAAATGGACCAATAGCACAGTTTTTGGCATTCGTGATGTAGTTTTGATGTAGTGCTTTTTCGCCGTTTGATGAAGTATTGATGTGCTGATTTCTTTGGGTTTGCGGGGATGAAGGGCCAAGTTTGTCCATGTACCTCAATCGATTTCGGCCCGGCCGTGAGAAATGGGGTGCGGACTTAACCCTTAATCAAACCCAAAAAACGCATGAAAAGACAGCTACTGGTATTTCTCATGTTTCTGTCCGCCGCGTCGTATGGTCAGACGAC
>CAZIAG010000524.1:0-2892 GCA_964537375.1 uncultured Roseivirgaceae bacterium | reverse complement strand
AAGACACGTCGTTCCCCCATCAGAAGTGCCGATGTCTCTCCCGAATCCACACTTTGCATCAAAATTTACATCCGTGCGTCAAAATTTATTCACCATTGCGGAAAGTTGATGAATTTGTACGCAGGGGTATTCAGCGCGATCCCCTTGGACATACGACCTTGCGGCACAATATGCAGTTAACTAATTCAACAAAATCTATGAAAACACTTACCATCACTTTCTTCAAGGCGATGACCCAAATGGCGCTGCCTGTCACGCTGTTACTAATCATGTCCTGCGCCGACAAGTCGAATTCCGAGGCGAAGGGCGAATCCCCGGAAATCGATATCCACACCGCCGTAGTCAGTGGAAACCTCGAAGTCTTAAAACAACATATTGAAGCCGGCACCAATATTAATGAGCGGGATCCGTTCGGTGGTTCCAGTCCATTGATCAGCGCTGCCGTATTTGGGAAGCCCGACGCCGCGCGCATTTTGATCGATGCGGGAGCCGACCTCAATTTTCAAAACAATGACGGGTCAACGCCGTTGCATACCGCTGCATTCTTTTGCAGACCCGAGATTGTAGAGATGCTGCTCAACGAGGGTGCAGACAAAACCATTAAGAACAAGGCTGGTGTTACGGCATTCGAAACGGTAGCAGCTCCTTTTGAGGACGTAAAAGCCATCTACGATATGATGGGCAAGATGCTTGCGCCGATGGGGTTGAACCTGGATTACGCATACATCGAACAAACGCGGCCGAAGATCGCGGAAATGCTTAAGTAACCTAAGGCAAGAGAAACCCCATGAACAGACGTTACGACATCGACTGGTTGCGAACAATTGCCATCGGTCTGCTTTTGATCTATCACACGGCGATCGGTTTTCAGCCCTGGGGTATGATGATTGGATTCATTACCAATGAAGAATCCTGGGATGTTTTGTGGATACCCATGGCGATGCTGAATGTTTGGCGTGTACCGTTGTTGTTCTTCGTTTCCGGAATGGGTGTATTTTTCGCGATGCGGCATCGCGGGTGGAAGGAGCTTTTAAAAGAACGCGCGGTCCGTATATTCTTGCCCTTCGTTTTCGGCACGATGGCCGTTTTTCCAATCAGCTCATGGTTATGGCAACGCTACTATGGGTTCCCGGAAACCTATGGTCCACATCCCGGCCATCTCTGGTTTCTGGGCAACATTTTCGCCTACGTGCTCCTGCTAACGCCGTTGTTTTTTTACCTGAAACGGCAGGGTGCAGAAAGATTCCGTACCTGGCTGCGCAAATTGCTATCGACACCACTCGGATTGGTACTTGTCGTTCTTTGTTTCATCGCCGAGTACCTGATCATCCGACCCTGGCCCTACGAGTTGTACGTGTTGACCTGGCACGGGTTCTTCCTCGGTATGCTCGCTTTCTTCTTTGGGTATTGTTTTGTCCTCGCGGGAGATACATTCTGGCCGATGATCATCCGATGGCGTTGGCTTTTCGCATGCGTCGCCCTGGTATTATTTGCCATTCGGATTGTTCATTTCCAGATGAACGTACCGGGGTACTTGTTGGTAACTGAATCGCAATGCTGGATATTGTCCGTGATGGCGTTCGGTTCAAAATACCTCAACAAGCCCAGCGCGATACTGCGTTACCTGAGCGAAGCCGCGTATCCGGTGTATATCGTTCATATGATCATATTATATCTCGGCGCCAGCATCTTATTGCCGATGGAAATAAATGCCCCATTGAAGTTCGTACTGATGGTGCTCTTCACCTTTGGCGGATGTTTTGGGATATATGAATTCTTCATAAAGAGAGTCAATATTGTAAGAGTTTTGTTCGGAATGAAACCGAAGGCGTAGGCGACGGGCGACCAGGAATCAGGTTGTTGTGGGCTGTGGACTATTCGTTCGATTGTTTAAATTGGCCGCGAGAAACCCACACAAGGATGCAATATTCTAAAATCGTCGGCCTGGGCCATTACGTTCCGGAGACCGTCATCACCAACGCATGGTTGTCCACGCAAATGGACACGAATGACGAATGGATCACTGAGCGCACGGGCATCAAGGAGCGCCGATGGATTGATGCATCGAAAGACACGGTAGCCAATATGGCGGCAAAGGCAACGCGTGTGGCGCTTGACAGAGCGGGCCTCAAGGAAAAGGATATCGATTTTATTGTCTTTGCGACGATCACGCCTGATTATTTTTTTCCCGGATCGGGGGTACTGTTACAAAGGGAACTGGGGCTGGAAGGCATCCCCGCGCTGGACATCAGGAACGCCTGCTCGGGATTTATCTATGCTCTCTCGGTCGGCGATCAGTTTATCAAGACAGGTATGTACAAGACGGTGCTCGTCGTGGGTGCGGAGATCCAGTCGACGGCGCTGGATGTAAGCACGCGTGGTCGCAATACTGCAGTGATCTTTGGTGATGGTGCCGGCGTGGCTATTCTCCGGCCTTCCGACAAACCGGGAATCCTTTCCACGCACCTGCATTCCGACGGGAAATTTGCCGAAGAATTATATGTTAAGGATCCCGGTAGCAGCCGTCCCCGGGACGAAAGGCAACCGGAACAAATACTTGATACGACTACTTACAAAGTGGTCATGAACGGCAACCAAGTCTTCAAACACGCCGTGGTTCGTTTCATGGAGGTAATCAACGAAGCCCTTGAAGCGAATCAATTAAAGAAAGAAGACATTGACCTGCTTGTTCCGCACCAGGCCAACCTTCGGATCAGCCAATACATCCAGGAGAAACTTGGACTTTCCGGGGACCAGGTTTACAACAACATCATGCGTTACGGGAACACGACCGCCGCGTCAATTCCCATCGCCATGAGTGAAGCATGGGATGAAGGGCGGATTAAGTCGAATGACCTCGTTTGTCTGGCCGCGTTTGGCAGCGGATTCACG
>CAZIAG010000523.1:0-2922 GCA_964537375.1 uncultured Roseivirgaceae bacterium | reverse complement strand
GGCTAACCCGACCTGGCCGAATGATCCCGACTTTGACGCGGGTACGCAGCGAAGCCCGGCGAACATGCTGGCTTACTACCGCAGTGAGGGCGGCAACAACCGTATTTTAACAAACCTTTCCGTTGATTATACAGTGAGCAACTCACTCACGGCAAAAGCGACTTATGGACTTGACCATTCCGTTGGAGAGCGCGTGACGCTCGTCTCCGGTCGTGCGCTCAACGCCGCAGATCAAGTTGAGAACTACGGCCTGGGGCAGTTGAATGAGAACGTCACCACCAGCAACCTGATGGAGTTGACAATGAATTATCACAAGTCGAGCGATAACGTGTCGATGGAAATTGTTGCTGGGTATTCGGTCCAGAGTTTCCGTAACAAGTATCACTGGGGAACGGGCAGAGGATTTACGGACTTTGACAATTTCGGGGCCATGGAGTCCGAACTCCGCGGGTCATTCGATGCAGCCGATGCAGCTGCGAGGTCGATTTTTGGTGGCGATGTGATTTATAACAACTGGGGTGTATCGAATACGTTGACCGGCGGTGACCAGCCAAGTGGAGGATTTGTTACGGCGCTGGACGACAACGAGGGCCCGATGGTAGGTTACTTTGGAAGACCCTCAGGCGTTTCAGTCGAAGCTATTGCGGCGAACTTCTATGACCGCACCGACTATTTGCAATCATATTTTGCGCGCGGCAACTTTACGTTCTCTGACAAATATCTGGTGACAGCGACCCTTCGCGTGGACGGATCGTCCAAGTTTGGTAGCGACTATCGCTATGGGATCTTCCCTTCCGGTGCGTTCGCCTGGAAGCTGAGCGAGGAGGAATTCTTCCCGGATGCTTTCAGCAGCTTCAAGTTCAGGGCTGGCTACGGTGTTGTGGGTAACCAGGACGGTCTTGGATACGGAGAGTTCATACGCCGTGAGCGTTTTGCCGACGCAGGCGTATCGTCGAGCCGTACGATCGGCGTCCCGGGTACGGTACCGCAGGGATCAGTCAACCCGGGATTGCGCTGGGAGTCTACTGCACAAACCAGTATCGGAATTGATTTTGGAGTAGTCAACGAACGCCTCACGGGTAGCATCGACTACTACGTGAAGAATACCACGGACCTTTTGTTGCGCCGCAATGCTGCACAGCCTGCGGTGGCCGACCAGATCTTTGACAACCTTGACGCAGTTGTCCAGAATAAGGGATGGGAATTGTCGTTGAGTTGGGCAGCTGTCGACCAACCCGATGCTTCGTTGTCGATCAGCGGTAATATCTCTCATAATGATAATATTCTGAAAGATTTTGGTGGTGTCCTTGATGCGGGAACAATCTACGGTCAGGGTCTTACCGGTGCGTATGCACAACGGCTTGCCGGTGGTCATCCGCTGTTCTCCTTCCACTTGAGGGAGTTTGAGGGATTTGACGAGAATGGTCAGCCCATTGGTGACGAACAGGTCTTTGTAGGTAAGAGTGCCTTGCCCACCTGGAATATGGGATTGTCTGTGAATGGCACTTATCGCAATTTTGATTTCGCCATCTACTTTGCCGGTCAGTACGGGCATTATGTATACAACAACACGAAGAACGCCTTCTTCACTGCTGGCTCAATCAACAATGCTAGGAACGTTACGAAAGACGTCCTGAGCAGCGGTGAATCAGGTGCGGCAGAAGCGGCGGTGTCGACGCGGTTCCTGGAAAAAGGAGATTTTACCAGGCTTCAGAATCTCAGTTTAGGCTATCGGGTGCCGCTGCAATCCGGGAGTGCAATTAGAAATGTGCGCGTGTTCTTTACTGCACAGAACCTCTTGCTGATAACGAAATACTCGGGCCTTGATCCTGAGGTGAGCACAATGCCTGCGGACTACAACCTGTTGAACGGTTTACCGACGGCGGGAATTGACTATGGGGCTTATCCCAGACCGCGCACGTTTACGTTGGGTATTAATGCATCGTTCTGATTCGAAGTTTGATTCTTAACATGAGAAAAGCAGATGAAAACATATAAGATAACTTCCAACGGATTCGCCGCTCGAGTCCTGTCTCTTGCGCTCATTTTGAGCTCATGTAGTCTCGACATCGAAGAAACGGACTCGTTGATAACCGAAGGGGAATCCGACGTATTTAACGGAGTCGAGAGTGTCCCCGCCACATTGACGACGCTTTACAATAACATCTCGGGCCAGATGGGTACACAGGAAAACCTGTATGCGCTTAGCGAAGTGACCACCGACATCTTGGTCGTTCCAACCCGGGGTACTGACTGGGGGGATAACGGGGTATGGCGTACGTTGCACGCGCACACTTGGGGGCCGACCCACAGCTTCATCACCAACGTCTGGAATGAAAGAAACCGTGCGGTCCTCACCGCAACCGAAGTGATCGACCCGCTTAGCGGAGCCAACGCCGAACAACTCGCTCACGCGAAATTTGTTCGGGCGTATAACATGTGGATCATCATGGATTGCTTTGGGCAAGTACCCTTCCGTAACCCGACGGATGGACCGGAAGTAATTCCCGATGTGATGACCCGGTCAGAGGCATACAACTTTATCGTCAACGACCTCGAGGAAGCTATTGGGAATCTGCCGGACAGCAATCCTACGGCAAGCGACAAGTTCAGAGCTGTGAAAGCAACAGCACGCTTCCTTTTGGCCAAAGTGAAGTTGAATTCCGCTGTTTACAACGGTTCATATGGACCTAACGATTTGCAGGATGTCATCGATCTCGTAGACGAGATTGAGGATGAAGGCTACGCTATCAGTGACGGATACTTCGAGACGTTTGTTGGTCCCAACTTCCCTTCGCCTGATGTGATTTGGGCGGTGCCGGCTGATGTTGGTTCAAAGATCTGGAGTGCGCTCCATTACAATCAGGCACACCCCGGCAACACCGGTGGAGGTTGGAACGGATTTTCAACCCTGGCCGAATT
>CAZIAG010000522.1:0-2935 GCA_964537375.1 uncultured Roseivirgaceae bacterium | reverse complement strand
ATCGTTGCGCTTGGCGAAGTTCCGGTTGAACGACGTAATGATTGAGTTCTTGCGGTTGGGGTCGTTGGTGTGACGCGCCCATTGTCCGATACAAGGTCCGCACGCGTTGGCCAGCACGACGCCACCCATTTTTTCGAAGACATCGAGATAGCCGTCGCGCTCGACGGTATAGCGCACCTGCTCAGAACCCGGCGTGATGGTAAACTCAGCGCGGGCATTTATCTTTTTGTCGACGGCCTGTTTTGCTATTGAGGCCGAACGCGAAATCTCTTCATAAGAGGAGTTCGTACATGAGCCGATGAGACCCACTTCGAGTTTCTCCGGCCATCCGTTCTTGCGGACTTCCTCCGCGAACTTCGAGATGGGGATGGCACGGTCGGGCGTGAACGGACCATTGACATGGGGCTCGAGTTCCGAAAGATTGATCTCGATCACCTGGTCGAAATACTTCTCCGGGTTCTCATACACTTCGGGATCGCCGGTGAGGTGTTCGCGGATATTGTCGGCGAGTTCGGCGACTTCCTTGCGGCCCGTACCGCGGAGGTATTGAGCCATCTTTTCATCATACCCGAATGTCGAGGTGGTGGCGCCGATCTCAGCACCCATGTTGCAGATGGTGCCCTTGCCGGTACATGAAAGCGTGAGGGCACCCGGACCGAAATATTCAACGATAGCACCAGTACCGCCTTTAACGGTGAGGATACCGGCCACTTTGAGGATTACGTCCTTTGCGGAAGTCCAGCCGTTAAGGCGCCCGGTGAGTTTTACGCCGATCAGTTTGGGCCATTTGAGCTCCCACGGCATGCCGGCCATTACGTCAACGGCGTCAGCGCCGCCCACACCAATGGCAACCATACCGAGTCCGCCCGCGTTTACGGTGTGCGAGTCGGTCCCGATCATCATGCCTCCCGGGAATGCGTAGTTTTCGAGTACAACCTGGTGAATGATCCCGGCGCCGGGTTTCCAGAAGCCAATCCCGAATTTATTGGACACGGACTCCAGGAAGCGGAACACTTCGCCACTGGCGGTAAGGGATTCCGCCAGGTCTTTCTGTGCGCCTTCCTTGGCGAGGATAAGGTGATCACAGTGCACGGTCGATGGTACGCGCACCTTGGGAATGCCGGCCGACATGAACTGAAGCAAGGCCATTTGCGCCGTAGCATCCTGCATGGCCACGCGGTCGGGCGAAAAATTCACATACGACTTCCCGCGGGTGAACGTCTCTACGGGCTGTTCCTCATGCAGGTGTGCATACAGGATTTTCTCCGAAAGCGTAAGCGGCTTGTTGACAACTCTTCTGGCCTTTGCGATGCGGTCAGGCAGTCGCTGATACACTGCCTTGATCATGTCTAAATCGAACACCATAATTAGATTTTTAGAAGCGCTAAGCTACTAAAAATTTTCTGGTTCGAAGGCGAGTTCGAGGTGGTGTACAGGCTTTTCGTTCTCTGAAGAGGATGTCCTTCGGATCTTGTCGAGCAGGTGGTTCAGCTGCTGCGCTTCGGGGAGCGACAATGCGTCGAGCATCGACTCGAGTTCTTCCACCGGGCGTCTCATCCTGCGCAACAGGTCCAGCCCTGCGTCGGTGATGGTGACTTCGGCGGCGCGTTTGTCGATCTTACCGTCGGCGCGTGTGATGAGGCCTTTGACGCGAAGCCGCTCGACAATGCGTGAGGTGTCCGACATTTTTTCAAGCATGCGTTCGCGGATGAGGTTGATCGACGCCGGATCCGGGTATTGTCCGCGAAGGATGCGCAGCACGTTGTACTGCTGACGCGTGATATCGAACGGCTTGAAGACCTCGTTCATGCGCGTGACGAGGTAATTCTGGGTGTAAAGGATGTTCAGGATGGCCTTCTGGTATTCAGTTCGGAACACCGTCTGGCTAATGTCTTTCTCGAGGGACATAGGTAAAAAGGCTTGGTTTTGGCGGTACGAAAATAGGGATTCGCCAGCAATCCGCAAACGTTTGCAGTTGAAGTTTCTACCCCGTTTTAGGGGAGGTGTTTGGTTTGGGGCTCCCGACTCCGCTCCGCAACGGCACAGGCCCGGACCTTCTCATCCCGCTGGTCCGTGGGCTTGATCCAGGCTCCGGAATGAAAATTTCTTCCCTGGAACGAAAAGGGCTTCATCGCCGCGGATTGGCGAGTGAAGATTGAAGATTTTGGAAGTAGTTTTTTTTAAGGATTCCTTCTGACCGTGATGCTATTTTCAGCTTAGTTCCTCCTGGAAAGGAGGAGGAATTAAAATAATGTTAAAACCGGCCGCTACTTGCTATTGATGTAATTCAAGAACTCGCGCTTGATATTCTCATCCAGGAATTTGCCCGAGAAATAAGCGGTTCCCGTTTTCGAGTTGGTATCCCCGACACCGCGGGAGGCGACGCACATGTGGTTGGCATCCAACACCACGCCGACGTCTTTTGTATGAAGGACGCGTTCGATCTCTTTACCAATCTGCACCGTAAGGCGTTCCTGCACCTGGGGACGCTTGGCGTAGTACTGCACGATACGGTTGATCTTCGAAAGGCCAATTACCTTGCCTGACGAGAAATACGCGACGTGCGCCTTTCCGTAAATCGGTACGAAGTGGTGTTCGCAGTGGGAGTAGAAGGTAATATCTTTTTCGACCAGCATCTGGTCGTAATTGTATTTGTTGTCGAACAGTCTGGCGTGGGGTCGGTTCCTGGGGTTAAGTCCGCTGAAGACTTCCTTCACATACATCTTGGCCACGCGTCGTGGCGTTCCGCTGAGGCTGTCGTCGGTCAGGTCCAGTCCCAGGATGTGCATGATCTCGCGAAAGTGCTTTTCGATGCGTGTGATCTTCTCGTCGTCGCTCATCTCGAAGGCATCGTCACGCAAGGGCGTGTCAGCGGAGCTGCCGATATGGTCCTCGCCCATGTCGTCGGCATCGGAGGGATTAAGAGGCCGGATAT
>CAZIAG010000521.1:0-2936 GCA_964537375.1 uncultured Roseivirgaceae bacterium | reverse complement strand
TCCCCCAGGACCGGAAGGTAGCAAGGGTAGGCGGTTGTAGCGGTGCGATGTTCGGTTTGCCATTTTATTTTCCTCCTCCCTCGAAAATTTCACCCACAACCCGCTGAGGACAAATACTTTGACTATTTTTGTCCGAATCCATCAACGTCTCCGCGTCTTATTGCCGGCTGACCTACGAATAACCACAGTAAAACCATGAAGTTTTTTATCGACACAGCAAATCTCAACGAAATTAAGGAAGCATACGACCTCGGCGTGCTGGACGGTGTCACTACCAACCCGTCGCTGATGGCAAAAGAGGGCATCAAAGGCGCCGACAACATTCGGGCTCACTATAAGGCTATCTGTGATATCGTGGATAACAACGTCAGCGCAGAAGTTATTGCGACTGACCTCGACACTATGCTGAAAGAGGGCCGCGAACTGGCCAGGATCGATGACAAAATCGTCGTGAAAGTGCCCATGATCAAAGATGGCGTTAAGGCGATCAAGAAATTCAGCGCGGAGGGTATCCGGACCAACTGCACCCTCGTCTTCTCCGCGGGACAGGCAATACTGGCCGCAAAGGCAGGGGCGTCTTATGTCTCGCCCTTTATCGGTCGACTCGATGATATTTCTCACGACGGCATTGGCCTCATCTCGCAATTGCGGCAAATTTACGACAACTACGGCTTTGAAACGGAAATTCTCGCCGCGTCGATTCGGCATGTCACCCATTTGATCCAATGCGCGGAGATCGGCGCCGACGTGGCAACCTGTCCACTCAGCGTAATCACCGGTCTGCTCAAACATCCGCTTACCGATATCGGACTGGAAAAATTCCTCGCCGATCATCGTAAGGTGAACGGATAATCGTTAATAAGTTATGTTCTCATCCGACCCGGTCGTCCACGTCAGCGATGTAAGTATTTTCCAGGATCATCATACGGTTCTGCGAAATGTCAGCTTCGATATAGAAAAGGGTGAGTTTGTATTCCTGGTCGGACGAACAGGCTCGGGCAAATCGTCTCTGTTGAAAACGCTGTATGCCGATCTGCCGCTGCGCCTGGGCGATGTCACGATCGCCGGTCATTCCATTCGTGGCATCGCGAACCGGGAGATTCCCATGCTTCGCCGGAAACTTGGTATCATCTTCCAGGACTTCCAATTGTTCAATGACCGCAGTGTAGGAGAAAACCTCATGTTCGTCATGAAGGCGACGGGCTGGCGCGACAAAACCAAGATGAGGGCCCGGCTCCAGGAGGTCCTCATGCAGGTTGGACTCGGCTCGGTGGAGAGAAAGATGCCTCACCAGCTTTCCGGTGGAGAACAACAACGGGTAGTCATCGCGCGGGCGCTGATCAACGAACCCCAGATCCTGTTGGCGGATGAACCGACCGGCAACCTCGACCCCGATGTCTCAAACGGGATCATGAAAATATTTCAGCAGATCAACAAAAGCGGAACGGCTATCCTCATGGCCACGCACAGCTACGGACTGATCAAGCGCTTCCCCACCAGAATTCTCAAATGCGAAGACGGAAAGGTCCTCGACTCGGCGGTAGAAAAGTTTGAGCTTACTACCGAATACTAGCCTTCCTCCTAACCCTGATAGCTCCAGCGACCGAGACAGCCTCATTTCGAAGCCATCCACTATCGGACCAGTCTTCCGCCCTGGGCCTTGGAATCCGGGCCTCGGAACCTTGGGCCCTGGTACCTTGGGATTGGACCTTCTCTTAAGACGTCACATAAGACGCCCTCCCCTCCCGCTCCTGCTCTTCATCATGTTCAAGCCGATCGATGTACTGGTTTAACAAGTTGATGCGCACAAGGAGGTTCAGTATCAATGCATCCCTGACCTTCTTGCTTGGCCTTGTTTTCATCTCCTCTCTCAGCACCTCGTACATCGCCTCAAGCTGCTGAAAGTCGTGCGTGAGCGCGTCGATTCCCTGCGCCGATGGAAACTGGTCGATAAGCTGGTACTTCAACGAGATCTGCTGCGTATAAAACCGCTCCACATCCTGGAACTCGCTCAGTACAGCCTGGTCCTTCGGCATTCGCTGTGGCGGATTGAGAAACAACCATCCGGACACCACCATAAATACGACCGCGGCTGCACGCCAGACGACGACGGAATTCCACCAGCTTCCCGTACCCGAACCAAACAATGCGCGTTCTATGCGCGACCAGGTGCGTTGCGGCGGCTCCTTGTCGTCGAACGCCGTCCGGTTCTGTCTTATGAAGTCTTCAAGCTGATCTTTCATGCGGGTATCTCAATATTTGTTTCAATCGGTTCTTTGCGCGGTTGAGTTGCGACTTGGAAGTCGACACGCTGATGCCCATGATCTGGCCGATCTCTTCGTGATCGTAACCCTCAATGAGGTACAAGGTCAAAACGGTGCGATATCCATCCGGAAGCTGAGCTATTGCTTCTTTGACACGATCCACCGTGAGTTCATCCACGAACGGCGCCGGCGATTCCGCTTCGGCAACATCCCACTGGTCATCATCAGAAACTATTTCCGGTCGCCTCTTCTTCAGTGCATTCAAGGCCTTGTTGATCACGATGCGTTTCAACCAAGCACCGAACGACGCCTCCGATCGATAATCGTTCAGGTGACGAAACGCGCTGATAAATGCCTCCTGCAAGACGTCCTCGGCATCTTCACTATTCCGTATGATCCGGTAACAGACGTTGTACATGGCCTTCGCATACAGCTTATACAACTCATAATGCGCCTGGCGGTCTCCTCCGCGGCACCGTTCGATCAGCGCATCGTGAATATTCAACACTTTTACCGGCTTTGTTGTGTTAAAGACAATTTACGGATTAAAAGGTTGCATAACCACAACCGTAAGTATGAGGACCATGCGCTATATTCCATCTAGACACGTTCACCGTGCAACTGCCGAACCTCGTCAATACTCCACACAAGCCGTTAAACCGGCTCACCGAT
>CAZIAG010000520.1:2377-2965 GCA_964537375.1 uncultured Roseivirgaceae bacterium | reverse complement strand
AACGAACGCCCTCTCATCAGTCGCAACCAGATTGGTACGGAACCGGCGCGCAATGTTCAGTACGGGCTTGATTTTAACATCAACAAACAAAGTCGGATCCTGACGAAAATTATCGACGCCATTCCCTTTCTGGAAACCAAAGAGCAATCGTCAATCAACATCACCGGTGAGTTTGCGCAACTTCTCCCCGGAACCTCCAATATCGTCGGTGGAGAAGGTACCGCCTATGTCGATGACTTTGAAAACACGGCGACACCGTATTCACTGATGACGCCGCTTTCGTGGAAACTGGCTGCGACGCCAACAAAAGACCCACAATTCTATCCGAACAGCAGCATTACCCGCGATCTGCCCTCGGGTTACCGAAGAGCGAAGCTTTCGTGGTACATGATCGACAACCTGTTCTACCGCAACCAAAGCATCGACAAGCCAGCCAATATCTCGGAGCTCGACATGCAGAACCATTATGTGCGGAGCGTAAATCCCGAAGAAGTATTCCCATATTATCAGCGCCCACAGGGGATCTTCTTTCAGAACGTTTTCGACATCGCGTATTTTCCCCACGAGCGTGGACCGTATAACTACAAC
>CAZIAG010000520.1:0-2367 GCA_964537375.1 uncultured Roseivirgaceae bacterium | reverse complement strand
TTGACAACAGCGGTTTGCTCGCTGGCGATCCCCGGCAAAACTGGGCCGGCATCACTACCGCCATCCGGACAGAAGTCGACTTCGACAAGGCGAACATCGAGTACATCGAATTCTGGCTTCTGAACCCGTTCATCCAAACGGAAAAGGGTCGCGTCCTCGATGGTATTTTTAACCGCAACAACGACTCCGGCGGTAAGCTCATCTTCCACCTGGGAAATGTTTCTGAAGATGTTATACCCGACGGCAAACACGCGTTTGAAAATGGGCTTCCCCCCGACGGCCTTGTTGAAACAGGCGCGGCAAAGAATCAGTGGGGCTTTGTCACAACACAACAATACCTGAACAACGCCTTCGCCAACGAAATCCAGGCACGTACTTTCCAGGATGTGGGACTTGATGGAGCGTGGAATGCAAAGGAAGCGGAGATCTTTCAGGACTATCTGAACCAGCTTAATCCAAGTGCACGCGAGGTTGTACTTAACGATCCGTCGGCCGACGACTTCCTGCACTGGTCCGCAGACGTTTACAACCAGCGCGACGCCAAAGTACTCGAGCGATACAAAAATTACAGTGGTCTCGACGGGAACTCACCAATCAATACCGGGCAACAGCGAATTACTACTTCAGCCACACAGGCCCCGGACAACGAAGATCTGAACGCCGATAATACCCTCAACGAACTCGAGGAGTACTATGAGTACGATGTTGATCTGGCGCCGGGCCTTACCGTTGGACAGGAGTACATCGTCGACAAGATCGTGGCGCAGCCCGAAAGTTCCGGAGGCGAACCTGCTGACTGGTATTTGTTCCGCATACCCGTTCGCGACTTCGAAAAGAAGGTCGGAAATATCAGCGGATTTAAGTCGATCAAGTATGTCCGGATGATCCTCACGGGCTTTGAAGAACCTGTCGTTTTGCGAATGGTGAATTTCCGGATGATTGGAAGCCGTTGGAGAAGATACCAGGCCGACCTCCGCGAAGGATCATTTGAACCGGAAATTGAGCAAGACTACGACGACTTCAACGTGTCGGTCGTGAACCTGGAAGAACACGGCGCCTGGGAACCCGATAATACGACATCACCTTATCGTATTCCTCCCGGCGTAGTCCGCGACCGCGACAACACCTCTGCGGTGTCGCGCCAGTTGAACGAACAAGCGGTTCAGATCTGCATCGACAACCTCCAGGACGGCGATGCCCGGGCAATCTTCAAGAACGTCAGTATGGACCTATTCAACTACGGGCGGATAAAAATGTTCTTCCATGCCAACACGGAAGCGGAGGATGGCGAGCTGCGAGGTTTCCTCCGACTGGGAACGGACTTTGACCAGAATTATTACGAGATCGAAGTTCCGCTTGTCAAGACCGACCTCGCCATTCAGGATCCGAGTCCGCGCGACGTGTGGCCCATCGAGAATGAAATTGACCTTGATCTTAACGAGTTGTACAAACTCAAGTCGCAGCGCGATGCCAGCGGTGCACCTATCGCCGAACCATTCCCACGCGAAGGCGGACTACAGGTCGGACGACATTTTATTCGAATCGTAGGTCGTCCTGACCTTAGCGATGTACAACTCATGATGATTGGCGTCCGCAACCCGCGAAGCGACATTCCGCAGGCACACTCGGTATGCGTCTGGGCGAACGAACTCCGGGTCACCGATTTCAACACTACGCCCGGCTGGGCAGCAAGCGCCACCATGAGTGCAAAACTCGCTGACTGTGCCACGATCACCGGGGCGTTTCGCCATACTACCTTCGGCTTCGGAAGCGTAAGCTCAAAGATCGGCGAGCGTTCACGCGATGAAACAACGGCATATGACGTTTCTGCCAACGTCAACGTCGATAAGCTTCTGCCGGGCAACACGGGAATAAAGCTCCCGATGTTCGTGAGTTATGAGACCACAACCATCAATCCACAGTACGATCCCGCCAACCCGGATATACGGATAGACCGATCGTATTTTGGTCAGGAGGGTGAAGCGGCGTATCGAAAGCTTATCCAGGACAAGACGGTGAGGCGAAGTCTGAACTTTGTCAACGTACGCAAGACCAAGGTGAAGCAGGATGCGCCTTCACGAATCTACGACATCGAAAATCTTTCGTTCAGCTACTCATTCAGCGAGGCTGAACAGCGCAACTTCTTTACCACGCAAAACCTGCTGCGTCAATACCGCGGTTCCGTCGCGTACAATTTTTCGCCCAAGGCTACGGGGATTGAACCCTTCCGCAACTGGAAAAGCCTGAAATCGCCCTGGTTCAAATTCATCAAGGATTTCAACTTTAGTTTCCTTCCGTCAAATCTTTCAGTCCGCGCTGACGTCGACCGCTCAGTCAACCGAAAGATCTACCGCACTGCCGGAGGGG
>CAZIAG010000519.1:0-2970 GCA_964537375.1 uncultured Roseivirgaceae bacterium | reverse complement strand
AGAGCGTTTGTTTCTGAAGCGCTCAGGCTGGGGTTTACACAATCGGCGGTTGAGCAGGCGACTTGCTGGAAATGCAGCAGTCCCTATATGAGCGGTGCACCGGGCGGTTGTTGCTGCAGTGAGCGAGGCAAAGTCTGTAACGGCGAGAAGTTTCGGCAATAATAGGTCGCGTCTTGTTATACGGCACATTTCTTTTGTGCCTATTGCGCATGTCAGTGACCAAGGAGAATCTTTTGTCGGTGCTGCACGCCATTGGCGAATTATCCAGCCAGGGTATTATGGTTTTCAACACCACCGACGATCGTCTCGAGTATGTAAACGCCGCCCTTGCTTCCATGTTTGACATTACCCATGGGACCTTTTATAGTCAGCCTGCCTTCTTTGTAAACCACATTGTAGATGACGACATCGAATACCTGAAGGGCCAACGACAAAAGCTGATGTCCGAAAAACGTGTTGAAGACGTCGAGTTTCACGTAGTTCAGCACGACGGCAGTCTTAAGCTGATTTCATTGAGTGGATACCTGCTCGAAGATGGGCAATATGTAGTGGGCGTGTTTAACGACATTACGCACAAGAGAGAACATGAGAACTATATCGTAAACTATGGGGCGAAGAAGGATACGTTGCTAGAGATGGTCACCCACAACCTAAGCGCCCCGCTGACGTTGTCGAAGGGCATGGTAGACTCACTGGAACAGATGGTGAAGGAAAAACATGTGGACGACATCAACGTTCAAGTGCAATTGATCAAAGAGAATACGCGACATTGCATTGAGATCGTTACAGACTTCCTGGAGGAGGAGCACATGGTCTCAGAGCAAGTGTTCACGCGGAAGAATCGCTTTGATCTCGTTGGGAAGATTGGAACCGTACTCGAGCGTTTCAGAAAAGCGTTTCCCGAGTTCGATTTTATCCTCTTAAGGAATCGCGAAACGGTCTATGTAAATAACGACGACGTGAAGTTTCTCCAAATGATAAACAATCTACTGTCGAATGCCATTAAATGGTCGCCTGTAGGAAGTGTGGTGGAGATTCGCGTGTCCAGGGATGAGAATACGGCATCGGTTGTTATTCGCGATCATGGTATTGGTATTCCGGAAGGGATGCAGCCGGTGCTCTTCGAAAAATATACGCCGGCTGCAAGACCCGGCTTGCGGGGAGAAGTCTCTTCCGGGATGGGCCTGTACATTGTGAAAAAGCTGGCCCATTTAATGGGCGGCTCTATTCGTTTCCAGAGTCGTGAGAACGAAGGGACGACGTTCGTTTTTGAAGTGCCGTTGCCCTAGCCGTGCACGCCATAGCGACCGAAAAGGCGTCGGCATGTCATGGCATATTTTTTACATCTATGGGGTAAAAAGAAATGGCCACGCCATGATAGCAATGAATTACCGAGGGCCGTTCCGAGTTCGCGCGGACAGAAACAAACCCGATCCCGAGATCCTTCATCCTCAGGACGCCGTCGTTCGTGTCACGCGAGCGTGCATTTGCGGGTCTGATCTTCACCTTTATCATGGACTCGTTCCTGATACTCGGGTAGGAATGACCTTTGGTCATGAGTTCACCGGTATCGTTGAGGAGGTTGGCGAGGGGGTGACCAAACTAAAACCGGGCGACCACGTGCTCGTGCCTTTTAACATCGCATGCGGTGTTTGTCCTTTCTGCCGACAGGAACTCTATGGGAATTGTCACGAGACGAATCCTGAAGCCACTGCGGTCGGAGGTATCTTCGGCTACTCTCACACGGCCGGAGGCTACGATGGAGGCCAGGCGGAATACGTTCGCGTGCCCTTTGCCGACGTTGGTCCCGAGGTAATACCATCCGACATCGATATCGACGATGCGGTATTATTGACGGATGTTGTTCCGACCGGGTACCAGGCAGCCGAAATGGGCGGAATTAAACGCGGCGATACCGTTGTCGTTTTCGGAGCCGGTCCTATCGGCATAATGGCGGCGAAATGTTCGTGGCTCTTCGGCGCAGCGCGGGTGATCGTCATCGATCAGCTCGAGTATCGTCTCGAGTTTGCAAGACAATATGCGCAGTGCGAGGCCTACAACTTCCGCGATATGGATGACCCTGTCGAATTTATCAAGAAAACGACTGACTATTTCGGTGCCGATGTCTGTATAGATGCAGTCGGATGCGAGGCAGCGGGAAGTGCGATGCAAACGCTGACCGGAAGAAAACTCTTGCTGCAAGCAGGCGCGACCACTGCGCTTCAATGGGCAATCAACAGTGTTAAGAAGGGGGGTATCGTATCGATCGTCGGCGTATATGGACCGACAGGGAACCTGGTTCCGATCGGTAATGTGGTCAACAAAGGTCTCACCATCAGGGCAAATCAAACGTCAGTAAAGCGATTGCTGCCGAGACTGATCGATCATGTGAGGGCCGGGCGCCTTGAGCCAAAGAAGATCATTACGCATCGCGTACCCCTGGAGGAGGTGGCTGAAGCGTACCATATTTTTTCCGCTAAACGTGACAACTGCATCAAACCCGTGTTGGTGCCCTCGACAGCTTATGCTTGACGCGCACGACGACATTTCAACTATGGAAACTATATCAGACAAATACGCAAGGATCAAGGGGTGGGGGATTGATGCCAATGACGAAAACGAACCGACGTACCCCATGAAAAAATATACCGGTGACGACCATCATCGGCTTGACTATGAACGCCCCCCGCTGCAACCTCAACGCGTTGAGATACTGCATTCCACAGAACGCCCCGGTCTTACGGCAGTCTTTGGGACGAGCTCACCACCAAAAGGTCTCAGCGGAGCAATACGCAGGTACGCATTTCGGTTCAGCGAAGGAAGCTGGGGGCACTGGTTGCCGTTGATCCTCGCCGACCGGATCAACGTCGTGGAGGGTATAATCGACGATCTTCGCAGCGGTCATGTGCCGAATGTCTTTGTCGAGAGAGGTTGGAAAGCCGAATGGAAGTATAATCGCAAGGGGATGAT
>CAZIAG010000518.1:0-2976 GCA_964537375.1 uncultured Roseivirgaceae bacterium | reverse complement strand
GGCGGCTAATGATCCGGAAACGTGTACTGAGCCTGAACGACAGGAGCACGAGCATGGCAAAGACAGAGAACTCCATCGCATAGAATAACGGCCGCTTCCAGTATGGGGGTAGCACTTCAAACGACACCGGCTCCAACTCGCTTATCTTCCCAAAAATATTTCTCGACTGAACACGCAGCGTGTATTCGCCATCCGGCAAATAGGGAAAAGAGATCACATTGTTTTGGGCCGACCACGCCGACCATTCATTCTGCATTCCCTCCAGCAAGTACCGGTACTCGACGCCCGCGGGATTGACATAATCAGGTCTAACGACCTCAAACCTCACCGCGCTATGTTCCTGATCAATGATGACCTCTTTTAGAGTTTCGACGCGTTCATCCTCGTACAATATGGACTTCAAAACCAGCGGAAATTCTTTGACCACGGGAGTAATCCGGTTGCCAAAAAATTTATAGAGGTCATTGCTACCGCTAACGAGCCAGATGTTTTCCTTCTTTTCCGCAGGTCCGATAAATCTTATGTCCGAGAAGACGTTGAGGAGATGGAGGTTGTCGTCGCTTTCGGACGAATCAAAAAGCTTCCATCCATGCGCGTCCCTGTAAAGGATGTTGTTGTTGTGCGCAAAATATTGCTTCGTGTGCTTCACTGAGTCAATCTTCTCCAGAACATTCCGGCTTTCATCAAAAACAAAGAAGCCTTCTGACATCGCTATCACGACGCGGTCCTTCAGAAGTGCACCTGCCGTCTTATCCGTGTTCGGATGAGGCAGAGGAATTGTCTGACGGTGGCGTACATCAACGCCATTTACTCGTGCGCGGTAGATATTGCTTACGCCGCAAAGCCAAAGATCACCCGGCGTCGCTTCGAACATATAGTGTATCTGATCGTTCAAAGTCGAGTACAAGCTTGTATTCTCCAGGTAATGTTCCGTAAACCTAAGCACGCGCACATCGTCGTTGTACGTACACACGATAAGCAGCTCCTTCCCTGAAGGCGAGAAAATAAAACGTACTGGCTCTTCGAGGAGGGGTTTCGATGATAGGCCGTCCACTTCGTAAAGTCCGCCCAGACCGGCCGCAAGCAATCGCCCTTGCGATTCTGCGAGGTGAGTGATTTTTGCACTGATCCCCTCAACTTTCTTGTATTGAAATTGTGCCGACCGCAGAATTCTTTGCCTCCGCTTTTCCCGTCGGTAAGTTGGACGCGTTGGAGTTACGGCTTCGTCTTCTTCGGCCGTCGCTGTTGCCGCTGGGGTATCGCCCTTGGTCTCAGCAGCTGCGTCTGCCCCCTCTTTCCGACGGAAGATTCCAAAAAGACCTCGACGTTTTGAGTCTCCCGTTGAAGAAGTCTCCACCTCAGCAGGCGGAGCTGTCGCTGTTCTGGTCGTTCTGTTTCTCCGGGGCCGGACCTCTACATTTACATAGTAAACGAGTTCGTCGTATGCCTCGACCTTCTCGAGGCGGAAAAGTCCAAGCGAAGTTCCTACATACACCTGCTCATCTTTGGAATAAACGCAAAGTATATTTCCCTCCAGGCCTTCATAACGGTTGAACGCCGTCAAAGGCAAGTATGGAGAGACCTTCGTAAAACCGTAGTCGTGAGCAACCCAGACGTTGTTGTTGACGTCGGCCATTAGGGCGAAGACCTCATTATCTGGCAAGCCTGTCGCATAATTGGCAATCTCTTGCGTAAGGCCATTCAACGGGTTGATAAACACCACCCCCCCTCTAAGCGTCCCGAGCGCAAGAAGCTGACGGTTAATCCAGGAACCACCGACAATGACACTGGCGTCGAGGTACGTCTGATCCTGCAATGTGGGCAGCGGTTTCATGGTCAGTGTCGAAGAACAGGTTTGTAATTTGTTGTCGCTGGTGGCGATGATATAGTTGTCTTTCAGCCGGGCAGCAAATATCACTTCGCCAGCAAGATCCAGATCTGACGGGCTTAGCTTTATGTCCTCCAGTTTGTAGATACCCTGATCGGTGCTCACATACAATACACCGAAAAGTTCAAACATTCTCAAAATCAACAAACCGTGAGTGTCAGATATAATGGTCGTGATTGTGTTGTCAGCGTTGAGACGGTATATTTTCTCAGAACTGCTAAAATAGACTTGTTCCCCGACGATCAGGGTTTGAAAGACATTGCCGACTGTCGAATCAGATAGTGTCTTTGACGTCCAGACGCCGCGATCCCTTGAGAGAAGGCCAAAACCGCGCGCACCCGCCCAGAACATCTTTCCGTTGGCCTGAATTTCCAGGGAAAAGACGGCAGCGATGTCGGCAACCATATCCCATTCCCGACCATCAAACTGGATAATTCCTCCTTTGGTTGCAAAGTAGATCATACCCTCCTCGTCCTGCACCATATCAAAGCACACGTAGTCGAATTGCTCATTCGCGGGAGAGTAATGCGTCTTAAAGAAATGTCCGGTTTGCGCGCCAACGGAAAGGGCTGTCGCAAGGAGGCAAAGAAGGGTTAGTGTACGCAGGCTGTTAGGCATAATCCAAATTTAACCGGAATATCGGTTTATGAAACGCTCAATAATGCGATAAATTTTCTCAGCCGATACGACTCCAGTTGAGGCTGCTTTGTGGCATCGATTCGATTTGTGTGCGGATTACCTGGTTTTCCGGGCGCCGAAGATCGGGATCGTTGTCAATGATTTCCGTGGCTAGTTGTCGCGCATCCTGAAGGATCTTCCCATCCTTGCCGAGATCAGCGATTAAGAGGTCGAGGGCCCCGCTTTGCTGTGTGCCCATCAGATCACCCGGGCCGCGCAATCGCAGATCCGTTTCCGCGATCTCAAATCCGTTGGTGGTCCGCGTCATGGTCTCAATCCTTGCACGTGAATCTTCCCCCAGCTTGTAGTTTGTCACCAGGATACACCACGACTGTTCCGCACCGCGTCCAACGCGTCCACGCAACTGATGCAGTTGCGACAGCCCAAACCGTTCCGCGTTTTCTATCACC
>CAZIAG010000517.1:0-2989 GCA_964537375.1 uncultured Roseivirgaceae bacterium | reverse complement strand
TGTTTTGGGCAAATTCACCGTGGGGATCCGGGCAAAGTTTCTCGCCGGTCTCGGCAACGTAGAGACACACGTCGGGCAGTTGGATCTTTATACCGACCCCGTTGACTACGCGCTGACTGCCGTGGCGAAATATGAAGTACAGACGGCCGGTCTTGAAAATTTCGGAGAAGATCCATGGCGTGCGGCTGGGAATTTTCGCAACCCCGGCATTGCCGCAGATGCGGGCATCACGTACACACCATTCCCCAGATTGTCTTTTCAGGCGAGCATCGGCAACGTGGGCACGATTTGGTGGTCAGACGATGTTAAAAAGTATTCCGTAGATGGCACTTACGAGTTCGGTGGCATAGCCTTAAACAACTTCTTTTCCGTCGACACGCTCACACTAAAAAATCTTGGCGACACGTTGAAGGCGACATTTCTCCCCAGGGAGGACTCCTTGTCCTATGCTTCTGACCTGGTTCCCCGCGGCTACATAGGCGTTCGATGGAAAGCGGGTAGTCGCACGCATGTCGGTGTGGTGGTCCAGGGTGAATACGTTGGCGACATCAGGCCTTCCTTCGCCGCGACGGTTGGTCATCGACTCTTTCCCTTCCTCGAGTTGGCCACGTCCGTCGCGTGGAAAAACCGTACATGGGAAAATGTCGGACTGGCGGTGGTATTCCAATGGAAACAAGTCCAGGTTTATGGTATCTCTGACAATTTTGTCGGTGCGATTCAGCCTCGCCACTCCCGCAATGTCAACTTCCGAATCGGGGCTAACGTTGCTTTGGGTCAGGGCCAAAAAATGTAAAGGCTGAAGCCTGCATTTAACATCAATTGTTTAGCAGGATTCTCACAACATGGAATAAGTGGGTTGTACTCGAATCTTTTGGGCCGGCGGAGGGAACGAACCCCGATTGTTAGTACGCATTCAATATCTTCATTCCCCCATAATAAAGTTCATAACCGATTTCATCGAACATCTCTTCGTCTTTTCCGTAGAACTCGATGCCGATGAGTTCGAGTACAGTAGCACTGTCCGGGATAAATTCGACTGGAAGTGTCGTTTGCATGGCGATAGGTATTGGCGCATCGGTGTCCATCGCAAAAATATCCGACTGAGTTACCGCATGAACGCCATCGACATCTGGTGCTGCTGAAACATAACGATCGGCTTTCGGATCATAGATAATATCCGACATTATACCGAGGGCATGGAGGAGACGGAAATGAGTAGCGCCGCCTTCGGTCTGGAGCATCTCGGGAATGTCGATCACGGTTTCAACCGAGACAGTGTTGTCGTGGGGCGAGAATATGGATTCAAATTCGCTCATACAAAAAAGGTAGAACGGGAAATCCATACTCAATTCAAAGTTCTCCGCAAGGGACGGAAACTGTGAAAGCGCTACCGAGCGCAGTCCGGGTGGTCCCGGTGAGACACGCATGATATCATTGAAGAGACAGGCGGCGCGGTTGCGGAACGAATCATCCGAGAAATGCAACGCGGGCAGAATTGCCTTCTTGAACGACCGAATCGCCTGGGCGGTTCCGCCGAATTCGCCTACAGACTCGTGCACGCCCGCAATTCCCTCAGACATCAGAGGATCATCATTGCCGTGCGAGTCTTTCGGAACGACTACAGGCAGGCCGTCGCTATAACGAATCTCCGTGCGGGTCATCCGCGCGAGCACCTC
Organism: uncultured Roseivirgaceae bacterium; assembly: GCA_964537375.1. Lineage (GTDB taxonomy): Bacteria > Bacteroidota > Bacteroidia > Cytophagales > Cyclobacteriaceae > Chryseosolibacter. The sequence continues at coordinate 1,313 of CAZIAG010000517.1, read as the reverse complement.
CAGGGGATCGGGTTCGATATCGGGCGTCATAAGATAGTATTATAAAGTTAAACGATTTTTCCCGCTCGTTAGTTTACCCGGACAAGTGGATTGTCAGACGAAGGATTTGCCGGCATAGCTGGGTAGGCTCATCGAAGCGAGAACCTGAAAATCGGCCGCACGAAGTCGAATACGCTCTCATCCGGCGCCATCTGATGCCCTACGACGGTCCATACTCGTTTCTGAGACGGTCCGCTGGGTTGAGGTCGGCCGCACCGAAGGTCTGGATGCAAATCGTGGGCCCTAGCAATAAGCAACGCACTCAGGCCTGAACTGATAAATGGCCACCATGCAAGATCGGTCTGAAAGACAAAGCGTTGCAACCATGCATCGGCAGCAAAATAACTCAAGGGGAGGGCGATGGTAATGGCGACGACCACCAACGAGATAAACTCGGTGAGAGCAGCATCACCATAGCCGCGCTTGACGAGCCGAGAACCTTGCGGGTTCCGATCTCTTTTACCCTGCGTTAACGGATGACATTCCGAAGGAAATTGTATTTCGCACGACGAACGGACCCGGCATATTGTCGATGGTATAACTCAGTCAGGCCCCCTTCGATCTCCTCAATAAATGCTTCCCGGCAGAACCTCGAAGGAACCGCAACATCCGATCAGGAGGTGGGGGTTTCATCGGCTAAAGCTTGTTCGTGGAAGGAGACTATAGAGCCCGGTTCTGAGATCATATTGAGCGTCGAGCACCTTTTTGCCATACGTCGTCATGACATAAAACTTTTTTCTTCTTCCCCCTCGGTCTGAGGTGACTCCTCCAAAGCGCGACTTTACAATGCCTTTCTCCTCCAGACGCTTAAATGCGACGTGAACAGCGGTGATATGGATCTTCCTTTTCAACCTTTTTTCCAGTTCATCCATGATGGCGACGCCGTAGGCCTCATCGTGTAATGCACCCACAACAAGGAGGACGAGTTCCTAAAATTCTCCCAAGGACTGATTTTTCACGTGCTCATGAACAAAGATTGGCATTGACATTTCACTGTCGGCGGGTGCCGAGGCTGGGAAGCTCGAAATTGAAGCGTATGGCCAGAATGCGGATCAGGATAATCAAGCCTGAGGAGAAAAGCAGGTTGGCGTTTCGCGAAACATCGAAGGTATCGAGAATGAGATAGACGGCGGCGCCAGCGAGGCAGGCGGTCGCATATATTTCCGGTCGAAAAATGACGGGCGTGTGGTTAGTAAGTGTGTCCCTGATCACACCTCCCATCACGGCCGTGAAGACGCCCATGATAGCAGCGATCTCCGGCGCCACGCCGAGCG
>CAZIAG010000516.1:0-2998 GCA_964537375.1 uncultured Roseivirgaceae bacterium | reverse complement strand
GAGAAGAATTCGGATCGGATTTGTTTCGGTCATGCGTTGATTGGAACAAGAAGCCTGACACTGGTACCGCGCTGCACATCCGAGTCGATACGCAAGGACCCGCTGATTAGCCGCGTTCGCGCGATGATGTTCTTCCAACCAATCCCGGTTGATTGGTCAATATGCTCTGACTTCAGGCCCCTACCGTTGTCATTGATCAGCAATTCCAGGCTATTCTCTAACTTGCCGATGGAAACGCGAATGCGGGTAGCGTTTGCGTGTTTCAGCATGTTGTTTATGATCTCCTGGAAGATGCGATAGATGGAGAGCTGATGATTTTCGGGAACGTTCCGTGTTGTCGCCTCGTCCGTCCTGCAATCCACTTCGACGTGAACCTCACCCGACTCGTTGATCCGGTCTGCAATTTCAGAGATTGCCTTCACTAAGCCAAGGGTAAGTTCCTGGGGTATGAGATTATGCGAGATGGTCCGAACCTCTTGCACTGCGTCGTCCAGCAACTCGGACACTTTCCGGAGGTCGGCTGCGCCCTGCGGATTCAGCGTGGTGTCCAACTGGCTCAATATCATGCGCTGGACCGAGAGTTTCTGTCCAATGCTATCATGAAGGTCGCGCGCAATGCGAATGCGTTCATTTTGCTCACTGAGAAAGATCGCATTGTGAATTTTCTGTTCCTCTTCGTGTTGCCATTTTAGCTTCCTCCAACGGTAGAACGCCGCAAGCGATACAGTGACGATCAAAGCGATGCTGGCGACCGCGTATAATATGCGGTCCTTTCGATGCTGCTCGATTTCCGCCAGCGCGACCTTCAAATCCGCCTCCTCCTTTTCGGCGCGCAACCTGAGTATCTCGTTCTCCTTCATGGCAGTCTGATACTTCACTTCCAGCGCAGCTGTTTTTTCGGCAGCATCCTTTGAAAACTTGTTTTCCATGATGTCGCGCAGCCGGGCGTTGTATTCGCGCCCCTTTAACGGATCGCCCAGCATATGATAAACGGCCGACGCCGCTCGCTGCAGATCAGCGGAGTAGAATTCTATGTCCGGATGGCGCTCAACGAGTTGAAGTCCTTCCTTGACATGGTGTAATGCATTTTGTGGTCGCTTTTGCAGGAGATAGATTTGAGCCACCACGGCGTGAGCGCTCAGCTGCAACTTCGGAGTCATGGTCATGTTTGACTCGTTTTGAAGTATCTCCATGCACAGGGCCTTCGCCTCATCGTACTCAAATTTATCCACCAGGATATCGGCAAGGTTGCTGATCAGGTCGAAGTATTGTCTCTTGTTTTCCGTTTCGATGCTCCACTTAATGCCTTTTCGGTACTCTTTTTCCGCCTCGTCAAGTCTCCCCAAATTCTCTAGGCAGATGCCGATATTATTGTACGATATCGGAACGTGCATCGCCAGTGCTGGGTCGGTAAGCCGAAAGTCGAGCGCTTTGTAATGGTATTCAAGCGCCTTTTCAAACTGACCCAGCTCCTGATAGATCAAGCCGATATTGCTGTAGGGTATGCTTTCGGAAATCTGTTGGCCCGATGGCAGTAGCCGGTTCTTTTTGAGAACTTCGAAAAAATGTGAAAGCGCGTCCTCGTTGGCACCTCGGTTCCAGGCGTTCATTCCCAGTCCGTTCAATGCCTTCACCGATACATCTGCATAGCCGTATTTCTCGCTCATCACATAGGCCTGATTGAAATAGTGCCAGCCCGAGTCAAGGTTGCCTGTTACGTCGTAGTACGTCGCCTTTACACGCAGCGTCTGTGCAATACAGTGGTTGAGTTCCCGGGCGAAGCTGATCTCTTCGGCTGTCGCAAGGTAACTCCTCGCTTTTTCGGAATCATTGAAGATATGATGAAACGAGAGATTGAGCAGGACGACGACCTTGAGGGAATCATCCGGCATGGCATCGACAATGCGGGAAAGACTATCGATCCTGGATGATTGCGCGCATACCATTCCCGCGCTCGCCACCATGAGCGTTATTAAAGCCAACCTAACAGACATGGTAGTAGGGTTTACCAACAATAATAATACGAAAAAATCATGGACGACAAAAAATCAGGGGACCACTTTGCATTCCGGCAAACATTGACCGGAACCGGCCAAGTTCCGCCAAAAGCCCTGGGGGACGTCCGTGTGCAGCTACGCATTAGACAGATCGGCCACGTGAGCCATATCTCTGCAATGAGTCTACAACAACCCCTCTATGCGCGAGTTGCCTCGCAGAGAATAATTGAGTACGATGGGCCGTCCGTCGTATTTGACGACGGCGTCATGGTCGAGACTAATTAGTTCGATGATTTTGGTGGGGCCGAGTGTAATCCGGGACTGGTCCTTGATCGATTCGCACCAGACTTTCTGAGCCGTGACACCACGAAGATCGAGTGCACAGTTGCCGCGAACGCCCCGAATCAAGAGTCTTTTACAAACGCCCCGGAAAGTCACCTGGCCTTCGCCCTCCAGGCTGATCTCCACCGTATTCTTCGCGCAGTAAACCAGGCCGGACAAATTAAAGGTGCCCTTGGCCAGGAAGCGTACGTCGCCATAGTTTCCAATGACAATCGAGTCGTCGGTATGGTTCCCAATAAACTCGATATTCCGAACGGGAGTGGGTATTTTAGCCTGTACTGCCATCGTTGTGAGTGGGATTTAAGCTATCACAAAAAAGCGATGGCGCCTGCCGTTATCAACTTGTATCAAAAAAATATAAACAATTCTTTAGCCGTGATCCACCCAACGCGTTGATTATCTGATGAATAGGGATTATCTATTCCGAAAAAAATATGAATCAGATATGAACGCGTGCGCACCAAATTGGTGTCCAGGCGATGGTTTGGATCGCTTTTTTTCGTTGCTTGTATGTACTCTGGCCGGAAATTCGGGTCAAACGTCAGCGGGAACGGTTCGGATCTGCATTATCCTTCGTTCAAACTCTTCCTTGGGAACGATGGATTTGCTCTTCACCCGGTTCTTATAGGTATAGATGGTATTAACGGAATAGCCCAGGA
>CAZIAG010000515.1:1686-3001 GCA_964537375.1 uncultured Roseivirgaceae bacterium | reverse complement strand
TGGATAAGTGATAGTTCATTTGTTTGGAAGCAAAAGGCAACTTTTCGTTAGTTTAAGCGAACCTTACGAAGCCACCGCAACCATGGAGACCACAAACGAAAACGAGGAATCTGGGGAGTATTTGTACTACGATGAGGCGGTGAAAGTGAATCTTACATTGTTTGATCACACCAACGAGGGGCCTACGTACTACAGCACACGTCTCAACGGAACTGCGAGCGAGCAGTACGGTTTGGCAAAATCCTTCAGCGTCATGCCAGGGGACACGGTCCTTGCCGAGGTATATGTGAAATATTTGGACCCAAATCCTTCGAATTGGACGACAGCATTGGCTAACTTTATGTCTGCAGTGGCTGGAGGAACGGCACCGCCCGGAACGATTGTAGACGGAGGAGCGGCGGGGAGCGCAGGAGGAGCGGCGCCGATGGTTTCCCTATTTTCGGGCAACACGGAAAATGGATCGGCTCCTAAGGCGTATTTGAATTACGTCGTTTTTGCCATGAGAGATTCCTTAACTTTTGTCAATAGTGGCGCAGTTCGGGTTACTGAGAACGCGAGGGAGTATGGGCAGGACGGACCGCATGAACGCCTCGCACTTGATATCCCCATAGAGACAGCGGGCCTTGTGTATATCTGGCTAAGTAATGACTACGTGGAACTGGGAGGAACCCACGCCGAGGTGTATTTCGATGATTTCAAAGTCATGCTGCAGAAATCGCCGGTGATAAATGCCACTGACCTTTACCCCTATGGTGCACCGGCGATCAGTTACTCGAGAGAGTTTTCATTGAAGCAGGATCGTATCTTGAACGGCAAGGAAACGCAGGATGAACTTGGCTTTAACGTTGTTGATTTAGGCCAGCGTGACATCGATCCATATGTACCGGTATTCCCGACGATAGACAGGTTTGCGGAAAAGTATTCTTCGATGTCGCCGTATCAGTATACTGCGGGGAACCCTGCTATCTATGTGGATTTAAACGGAGATTCCCTTTGGATTAAGTACAAGGGGAACAACGTATTGTATGAGGACGGGAGGCTATATACAGTATCGAACGGGCAAAAGACCGAGTATAGTGGTCCAGGGGTGAAGAGAGACAAGAAAACCGGAGAAGTAGTTGGTTATAAAGGGTTCCTTGGGCGAGCCTATGAATCCTTGAATGAAATATCGGCAGCAGAGGCCGCCCAAACGGGAACAACCGTAATGTGTGACTTGCAATCTTCTACGAATAATTTTTACATCGATAAAGCAAGTAACAATCCTCGAGCACCTGGGCAAAACGAGTTCAAGGAAGATAACACAAGTGCTGCCTAC
>CAZIAG010000515.1:0-1676 GCA_964537375.1 uncultured Roseivirgaceae bacterium | reverse complement strand
TGTTGGATGCCCGGCAAGGTAGGCCTCAGTCAGGCGGATCTGGAGGTACAATTTACTGGAATCCTAAATCTGGTTCAGTAAATGAGGTTGGAGGTCGACTTGGCACGCGACCAACCACCAATCTCGCTCACGAACTGTTTCATGGCTGGGAGGCTGACCAAGGGCTGCTGGACAATAGGCCGATTAATGGGCTCAAGCGAAGTGAAGGACGAGCAGTTTTCTACGAAAATATGATGAGACGAGCGATGAATTTCCCGTATCGAGAGAGTTACAATCTTCGAACTGGTCCGGTCCCAACGTTAGACGCTAGCGGCCAGCCAATCAATGTACCTCCACCTTCAATAACTTGGCTATATCGGTTCCTTTATTAATTCGCTATGCGCATATTATTAATCGCATTTGTTGTAGTCAACTTAACTTCATGTTCGGGCATTCGATCGCTCAGGTTCACAACTTATGACACGGTATATCTTTTGAGTTTACCAAAAGGATTTGAACTGAAGAAATTAAAAGATGACGAGGGGTATTCAGAGTATCAGGCGGCGTATACCGATGGCCCGATCGTATATATAACGGATGATAATAAGTCGGGTGGTAGCATTGATGTGCCCAAACGCTCAAAGTATGGAGACGATGTCTATATTCGCGTATTAGCAAACGATACCTTGATATTGAGTGGAGTGGATACAAACGGGTACTTTTGGAAGGAGGTAAAAAACAGGAATGTCGTGATTGGTTACGTAAATGTGCCTTCGAATAAGAAAGAAGAGTTCGACAAAGCGCTGGATTCGTTGCGGATTCGTTGAAAGTATAGCTCATTTTCCATTCCGTGAATCCTGTACCGACCAGTTTCACCCTGGCAGTTGACAATAAACCTGATTGTCAGATAGCCCGACTCGCCTTGCTGAGTGGTAATCTCTAGGTGCTCCGCAAAATGCTCGTTGATCTTTTCTCATCCTCGTACCGAAGTCGCTTACCGAAATTGTAATATTGGAGAATCCTGGCTTCGTCGCATAGGGTTAAAACTTGGGTCATCGACGTTCGGACCAAAACGAATCTCGCCGACCTTTAACGGATAATCGATCACCCTTTTCTGCGTCAGCAGGAAAGAATCGTCGTCAACAAAAGAATACTCGGGATTGTTCGCCTCATTTGGTTGCCTGAAATCCTTTTCGTCTGCGTTTAACCGCCGGACTCCTTCGCTGCTTGAGCGTGTATTGAACGATACCAATGGCAGCCAGTAATATGTAATCCGGTTTGTCAGTCATTAAGTTATCGGCGGCCTGAAGTACAACAATAATGGGCAAGACAACCTGAAAGGTATCGAGATTAAGTTGTTTGTAATACTCCGCGTTGATGGCCTCGATCAGGGTTATAAGTCCGAAAAAAAGAAAACCGACGTTCAACAGTATTCCGGCATCGTCGACGTGTATCCACTTAAGGATTATCCCGATCAGTAAGAGGGCGAATGGAATCCATGTGATTCCGGTGATCCGGTCGTGTTTCATATGAGTAGTCTAATATAATGAATGCCGACACGGATATCAAACGTATTGTTCATGTTGTCACCCGTAATCAACGGCACAGCGCTGTGCGGCGGGACAAGTGGGACACTTTGGACACCGGGGACTTAAACACTTGCGTTAGGCGGAGACTCATCGATTGTGGCTTCTTGC
>CAZIAG010000514.1:0-3044 GCA_964537375.1 uncultured Roseivirgaceae bacterium | reverse complement strand
CAATTCTGAAAAACGGGATTCGGTACGGCCAGCTGCGGAAGGATGTCGATGTAACACAATACGCGACATTGTTCGTAGCAAGCCTTGAAGGCGCGATCATGATGAGCAAACTCCGGGGAAATAACGACGACATCCGGCGCATCATCAAACACCTGGAACGCGAACTGAAGAAAATAGAACTTTAAAAATTTTTATTCGTATAGATACCAATCGGTATCTTCATTGGTAAAGCTATGAAAAAACTGATCGTCAGGGCGTACGGACTATGGCTGAATAGCCTCGCCCACTTTTCGCCCCAGCGGGCCAGTGAAAAAGCGTTTCTTACATTCTGCCGCCCCTGGCGACTGCCAATCACGGAGCGGCAACACCATTTCTTCAACACCGCCAATAAGTTTGTGATGGAATGCGAAGGCGGTTCTGTCCAGTGCTACCGGTGGGGCAGGGGAGATAAGAGAATCCTGTTCCTTCATGGATGGCAAAGCCATACCTATCGATGGAAGATGTACATCGAATCGTTGGCGGGTGAGGAATACACGGTCTACGCCTTCGACGCACCGGGACATGGCCTGACCACCGGGAATTTTCTGTCTGTCCCGCTCTATAGTGATATTATCGAATCGTTTATTCGCGAACATGGTCCGTTTGAATCCGTCGTGGCGCATTCAGTGGGTGGATTTTCTTTGCTCTATGCGTTGTACCGATACCCGTTGCTGCCCGTCAACCGAATCGTTTTGATGGCACCGCCCGGTGAAGCGTCGGAGTTCGTCGAAGTTTTTCGCAGCGAATTGAAATTGAGCCGGCGCGTAGTGGAACTCCTCATTTCGCATTTTTTGCACAAATACGATGTTGCGCCGGAGTACTTTTCGATTGAGAGGTTCGCTGAGAACCTCAAGCTTCCGGGATTGATCGTTCACGACGTCGATGACCCCGATGCTCCGTATGAGCACGCGGTACGCCTGAACAAAGTCTGGCAACGATCGTCACTTATCACCACGCGTGGACTTGGCCACAGCCTCAAATCGACCGACATCGTAAGGCAGGTTGAACAGTTCGTTCGCGATGCGTCCGGTGAGCTTGTGGGTAGATGAACGGTAATAAAAAGAAACACACAGGGGATTACCCTGTGTGTCCTCAATTCCCGGTGGTTTTGCTACGGAATCGAGCTCAGAACTTGTGCACAATAAAGCTGATCGACCCATTGACGAACAGTCCTTCCAGCGGCCGTACACCGGTCTCAAGGGTGACCACCGTATTGCCAAAGAACGGAATGCGGTGACCAAAGTTTTGTTCGCGCCAGAACGGATTCCTATACCAGCGAAATCCCGCGCGGGCACCCAGGAGTCCGTTCAACTCTTTTGATGTTCCCGCGCCCATACCGTACGTCTCCTGCTGGAGTTTCACGCTAGTCGGCAACACCAGCAGGTCGAAGTAAGGCCTGAATATGCTTCCGGCGCCGAAATTCACCAGGTTTCCGTTGATGTTTCTTTCCAACTGAAAGAAGTACTGGCGCTGCTTTCCGATACCAAGATAGATGCCCTTGTGAAAGATGTTCGTCGGCGCATAATCGATGAGGTAGTCGTTTTCTTCCTTGTAGCCGAAGCCGGTATTCTTGAGGTAAACACCACCTCGCAGGATCATCGATTTCTTTACCGTTCCGGTAATCGGCACATACTTCGTCGTGGCGAGTCGGTAATTGGTTCCGGCGATATCCTCCTCTTTGTAGGCCAGTACAACATTCACCGTCTTTTGTGTTGTTGACGATGATAATCGCATATAAACACCGCCGTCGAAAACAAACCCGGCGCCTTGGCTTTGAAAACGAAGCAAAGGCATGCGCAGGGTGGCTTCAGCCGAGATCTTGTCGCGGACCTTATATTCCGCATTGGCGCCAACGATGAACAGCATTGCGCCGTCGATATTTTTGAACCCGACATCTACGCCGTAGAACTCGACGGCAACATGACCCTTCAATACGGCGTCAGGATCGTCGTGGATCTTTGTGTAGGTCTCCTGAGCCGACGTACAGAGTGCCAGGCCGGCCAGGATGAGTGATAACACAATCTTTTTCATGAAATGCTCGGATACAGGTTGCACTGATCGTTATAGTTGCGCCTTGATGTGTTGAACCAGGTCTTTTTGAAGATTTGAGACGATGTCGCGCAACTCCTGGATGTACAGACTCTCGTCGGCGTGAATGGCGTATTCACCTTTAGAGGCAAGTCCGAGCAGTGAGCCATTGAACGAACCCTCCTTCACAAGTCCCTTGCTCCAGTGGTTGCCGCCCCACACTCCCTTTTTGAACGTAATCCAGGAGAACGAACCCTTTGGATTGGTGATCATGATAACGGGAGTGATACTCAAGCTTGCTTTTGTTTCGAGGCGGTTCTTTGAAACGGTCTTGGAACCTTCGAATGCCGCATAACGAACATAATAGCCGATGCTCAGGAGGTTTACGTTTTCCTTAGTGGCAAGCTTCTGATAGAAGTTTCCCGGGATGTTCGCTGTGGTCATGAATACGTTGATGCCTTTCGGTCGGAAAATATTCTGCTCCTTGATGTCGTAGCTGTTCGGGTCTGTCGGCCCGAGTTTGTCAAAGATTACGGTGCCGTCGGTTTTTCCGACCATTGCATTTTTGTTGTCGGCTTTGCTGCGGGCATGCTCTGATTGCACGAGCGCTTCACCATCGGTGATATTGAACCCTGCGGATTTCATTTCTGCGACGAACTCTTTGTACAGGTCATCGATCAGGGATTGAAGCGCTTCCTGGCTCACGCCGGCCAGCGCCGCTTCGGAAAACACGCTCCCTACTCCCTGCTTTTGCATCACGCCTGCCTGTGAACTTCCTTTCATCAGCGATGCCTGGAGTATCGAATAGTCGTTGATAAAGATCGGATTCTCTTTAAATGACTTCGCTACTCCACCCGGAAACTTGGTATCAACTTTACATTCCTTGATGAAGTCGAATTGTGTCCAATCAGTTTGTGCAAACCCGTAGGCCGGACAAACGATCAACGCAGCTAAGAATAATTTTTTCATACGCATTA